>DAOUTP010000273.1 GCA_030626645.1 Candidatus Cloacimonadota bacterium | reverse complement strand
ACGATAAAGAATTTTATTTTATAGGCTATTCCACATATATCCTGATCGTAGTTGGCGGTCTACCCTCTTCCTCTTCCACTTCCATATTGAATAGATCTCCCACTTCGCCACTGTAAACCATATCCATGATCTCTTGCCAATTGATCGAGGAGAAATCAAAATTACTGCTTTCAATATGTGCATCGAAGTTTGCATTCTTAGGAATGAACTTCATACCGATCTGAGCGAGCTTTACCGGAATAGATAGATTAAGTTTCGGTTTATCTCTTCCTTCCTGTGTAATGAGTATATGCAATTTTCTTCCCGATTTTGAATTTACAGGTTTTGGATTCAATGCTTCCAGGAGTTTGGCTGCTTCTTCCGCAGATATCTTGCCATCTGCCACCATATTTATTATTCTTTTCTTTTCTTCCATTATTTCCCTTCCATTGCGGTTATCAATTTTTCCGCTTCATCCGCTGTGATCTTTCCATCAGCTAACATTTGCAGGATCTTCAATCTGCTTCTCTCATCAACTTTGGTTTGTTCATTACCGGTTAGATCTCGGTCTTTAACTCTTTCATGAACTTCCTGCACAACTTTGGATATACCTTCATTTATCTTTTCTTCAGTCTGCTCTTTAAATTCCGGACTGGAAAATTTCGTAAAAACATCTTTCATTTTATCCTGAACATCTGCCATGATCTCATTCACATCAGGAATTTCAATATTCTTCATTGCATCTCGTGCTGTTTCCATACCTTTTTTTACAGTTTCAGAATATTCATCTGGAACATTCTTCAAAGACTTTTCTATCAAATCACCTACAAAACTCAGATCGATCGTCTTCTTTGATTTTGCAGTATCCACCAGACGAATTGTCCCATACTCATTTTCAGCCATTATCTTCACAGTACCGGCACCTTTCACCATGTTCAAATTTTTCTCATCTCCAACATTCAGCCCTTTATCAAGCCCATCGTAATCACCCTTTAAACCAACATAAAATTTACCTAATTTGTTTTTTGCAGCAATTTTGTAAGGAATATTATCAGGAATAACCAGATGAATTCCACCCATTTGATTCTTAAAATTGAATTTACCTTTTTCAACATCATGGAACTCATAATAGATGCTTCCATTTTCATTATTAATAGATGCTGAATCAAATCCCGCAGCCAGGATCTTGATAGAACTATTCTCAGAATTCAAGATCAATTCTCCCTTACAATTTCCAAATTTTATCGGGCTGTTCTCTGTTATGATCTTTATTTTCCCGGAACTGTTTTTTATTGATAGAGGTCCGTTTTCAAAAGTCAGAATAATATCACCAATATTTTTTGTGATTTCAATCGGACCATTCTCAGATGTAATTTGCAAATCACCTGAGTTATCGGTAATAAAGATCGGTCCATTCTCATTTTGAATCTTATGTGAACCAATCAAATCTTTTATTGAGATATGAGCATTTTCTGTTTTTGCATCAACATGAGTTTTATTTGGAACATACACATCAATTTTTAAGTTTTTAATATCGAATTCTTCATTAGTGTTTACTGTGAGTGAATTTTGCTTTTTATTGTATTCACAACTTACTACTTTGCTAAGATCATTATCAACCCAATCCTCATATTTTACTTTTGCTTCAATTTCAATATGGGCTGTAGTATCTTCACTTCCGGAGAGATTAACACCATAATTCCCGGAAACAAATTCTACTTTCAAATCATCTTTAACTTCATATTCATAATTCAGTTTCAGCTGTTTCATCATTACCCCCTCTTCTTCAATTCGGAAAGTGCTTCTTCCACAGTTATATTACCTTTTTCTATTTCATCTAAAATTTCCTGTGATTTCACATTGTTTTCTTTCCGATCGTTTACGCATAATGCAGAAGTTATTTCAGCTAGTTTATTCTTTACCGTTGGATATGAAATATTCAATGCTTTTTCTACCTCTTTAATGTTTCCACTGCAACATAGAAACGTTTTTGCAAATTCCTGCTGGGCTGGCGATAAAAGTGATAGATCACCTATCCCAAATTTACCTTTGATACTGGTATCACATTCCGGACAATGATATTCCACTATCTCCAGGTTGGAATTACATACCGGACACTGTTTTAATCTTTTATTCATTTTCTCCTCCTTGTCTGTGAGGTAATTTATTTTTGTAATTAATTATGTCAAACCTTTTCTTAATTTTATTAACTTGTATATTAACATATTTAATTTATCTACTTATTTATTGAATGTTTTTTGAGATTTCTCTGGGAATGAAATGTATTTCTGATTAGCTTTGTGATTTATTTCGTAAAAGCAAGATGGGGGTTAAAACCCGTATTATTTTATTGAAATTTATCCGCGGCTTGAAAGCCGTGGCAATTCAAAAAGCCGTGGCAATTCAGAAAGCTGTGGCAATTCAGAAAGCTGTGGCAATTCAAAAAGCCATGGCAATTCAGAAAGCCATGGCAATTCAGAAAGTCGTGGCAATTCAGGAATTACTCTAAAACTTCAGTTGCAAGGAATTTGTAATGAAAAAACATTAATCATATATTATTTAGGTTCATTAATAACTAATTCAGCATAATATACGTCTTCTACTTTCTGCATCTTATAACCGCGTCTATTGAACATATGCTGCATAATGTGAAATGATGCCATAAACATTCCAAATAATTATTGAATTACTCTATATT
>DAOUTP010000044.1 GCA_030626645.1 Candidatus Cloacimonadota bacterium | reverse complement strand
CTATCGAAAGTGCAAAAACAAAACTCAATGAAGAGATACAGAAAATTCTACTGGTTAAATCCGGTTCTGCAGATCCTTTGATGTTTCGATCCAGTTTGATAGAGAAGATTTCTACAGCTCAGATCGATCAGAATATTAAATCTTCTAAAGTCGTTAGCCTGCATAAAGCTGTAGAAAAATACAATGAGAGAATGTCATTGCTTCCTGATACTGAAGTTCAGCTAGCAAGGTTGGAACGTAATTATAAAATCAATGAAAAGACATATACAATGCTTATTGAGAAGTATGAAGAAGCAAAGATCGCTGAGAAATCCAAGATAGGTAAGATCCGAATTGTGGAAGAAGCACGTATTCCCGAAGCACCGATCAAGCCTAACAAAAAAATGAACATGATGATTGCAATTGTACTTGGATTAGGTCTTGGAATCGGTGCCGCACTTTTGGTCCACTCCTTAGATTCAAAGATTAGAACTTTTGATGATGTTCGTAAATATGTCTCATTACCGGTTCTGGGAACTATCCCGCTTATTCAGGAAGATGACATTGAACTTGATAATATTGAACGGAAAATTGCTACTACAAAAGGTTCTGAAAAAGAAGAACATAAAATAATCTATCAACAGATCCAGGCTAAACTGATAACGAATTATGCTCCTAAATCTTCAACTGCGGAAGCATTCAGAATTTTGCGTACGAATATTATTTCCCGAAAAACGAATTCTGATTGCACAACATTACTTATCACAAGCTCGGGTCCAAAAGAAGGAAAATCTACGATCCAAACGAACATGGCTACTGCACTAGCTCAAATGGATGCTAAAGTTATCCTGGTTGATCTTGATCTCAGACGCCCAATGGTTCACACGATAATGGGCATGGATAAAGAGATTGGCATAAGCGATTTTCTTATGGATAAATCCATTCAGATTGAGAGTGTAATAAAAAAAACTAATGTTAATAATCTTGATGTTATTACAAGTGGAATTATTCCACCAAATCCATCTGAACTTCTTGCCTCAAAACGAATGGATGAAGCAATCGAAAGACTTAAAGAAAAATATGATTATGTACTGTTCGATTCACCACCGGTAATAGCAGTAACTGACTCAATGGTAATGGCAAATAAAGTTGATTTGCTTATCCTTGCGATCCGTGTCGATCAGGCTGATAAAAACGTTGTTAAGAGAACAAAAGAACTCCTCGAGAATATTAAAGTTGATATCGCCGGAGTGGTGATAAACGGTATCCAACCACATAGATACTACAATAGTTACGAATATAATTATTATTACTATTATTACTATGGAAAAAGTGAAGAGAAAAAGTCTAAGAATAAGTTCTTCGGCAAAAATAAACCTCTTTCTTGATGTTCTTTCAAAACGCTCTGATGGCTATCATCAGATCAGAACAGTTTTCACTGAAATAGGGCTTGCGGATATAATAAATTTTGCTTTGACAAAAAAAGATGCAATTAAAATTTTGTCAGATATAGACTTTGTAAGTACAAATGAAAATTTGATTTACAAGGTTGCGGTCTTTATAAAAGATAAATATAATGTGAAATTTGGTGTGGAAATAGAATTGCAAAAGAACATACCCATTTCAGCAGGAATGGGTGGTGGAAGCAGTAATGCAGCCAGCACGATCATTGCACTTTCAGAATTATGGAACCTTGATCTTTCACGAACAGAAATGCATAAGATCGCTGAGAATTTCGGAAGCGACATAAATTTCTTCCTTGAAGGTGGCTGTGCTTTAGGTGAAAACCGTGGAGAAAAAATAAACTATCTTAAACAAATTGAATTAGATAACATATTTTTAGTAAATCCTGGTTTTGAGATTTCCAGTAAAGAAGCTTATGAGGCAGTTTCATTAGATGGTCATGAAAATGACAATTGGTTAGAACTGATAGAACATGAAAACATTAAGTGGTGCTATAACAAACTCCAGGTTGGCGTATGCAAAAAATATCCCGAGATCCAAATGATCATTGATCATCTACTGGAAAACGGGGCTAAGCAGGCAATGCTCTCTGGCAGCGGAGCTACAATAATTGGTTTCTGCCCTGACAGAGCAACAGCAGATAAATTTTCAATATACTATTCTAATATGGGCTATTGGAATTACATTACTAAAACTAAAAGGAGTGCAAAATGAACATTACAGATGTTAAAGTTTTTCTTAGAGAAAGTAATCAACTAAAGGCATTCGTCAACATGGTTATAGACGATGCATTCATTATTAGGAACATCAAGGTTATTGAAGGCGAAAATGGTCTTTTTGTTGCAATGCCAAGCCGTAGAGTTAGTTCTGGAGAATATCGTGATATTGCCCATCCGATCAATACTGAAGCTAGAAATATGATTGAAGGTGTTATCATTGAAAAGTATAAAGAAGTTCTTCAGGGAGCATTATCTACAGCTAATGAAGGTTCTGCAAAACCAAAAGAAGTAATTCAGGAAACATTATCATCAGATGATGAAAGCTCTGAGAAACCTGAAGAAATTATTCAGGAAACACTATCATCAGATGATGAAAGCTCTGAGAAACCTGAAGAAGTTATTCAGGAAACACTATCATCAGATGATGAAAGCTCTGAGAAACCTGAAGAAGTTATTCAGGAAGCACTATCATCAGATGATGAAGACTCTGAGAAACCAGTAGAATAAGCAATAGATGTTTTCAAGATTAAAAATTTTCACCGGAAATTCAAATATTGAATTGGCGAATGAGGTATCAAAACTATCCGGTATTCCATTAGGTGATGCTGAAGTTTTCAAATTCTCTAACGATAATTCATTCGTTAAAATCAATGAGAATGTTCGTGGTGCTGATATATTCATAATTCAGCCTACTTGTTTTCCTGTTAACGATAACATAATGGAACTATTCATCATGATCGATGCACTTAAACGTGCATCAGCAGCAAGGATCAATTGCATTATTCCGTTATTCGGTTATGCACGTTCCGATAAAAAGGATCAACCCGGAGTCGCAATCTCAGCAAAACTGATTGCCGATCTTCTTACAAAAGCAGGTGCCAATAGAATTGTAGCTATGGATCTTCATTCAGATCAGATCCAGGGTTTCTTTGATATCCCGGTTGACCATCTCTATTCAACTCCAATATTTGTTAGATATTTTAAGGAAAATCTTGATCTGACAAATGCAGTTGTTGTCTCACCGGATACCGGTGGAACAGCAAGAGCAAGATTTTTAGCTGAACGACTTGATTGCTCTCTTGCAATTGGTGATAAACGAAGGATCAGGAATGATGATAAAGCTGAGATATTAAATATTATCGGTGATGTTGAAGGGAAAACAGCTATTCTTTTTGATGATATAATCGATACCGGTGGCAGTTTGTGCAAAATGGCACAAGCACTTAAAAATCAAGGTGCAAAAAATGTCTATGCTGCTTGTGCACATGGAATTCTTTCGGGGAACGCCATCAAAAACCTTGAAGAATCACCAATAGAAAAATTGTTCATTACAAATTCGGTTCCTTTGAACAAAGAGAAAGCAAAATGTAAGAAAATCGTACAGCTTTCTATCGCTGAATTATTAGCTAATGCAATTAAGAAAATTCACATTGAAGAATCTTTGAGTATATTATTTAGATAAACATAAAATCCACAGAGTGGGATTTCAACGGAGGAAGGAATGAACATAAAAATTAATGCAGAAAAAAGAGATTTGGGTAAAAGATCTGATCTTACAGAATTAAGAAAAGAAGGTTTTATCCCTGGTATAATCTATGGAGCAGGACAGGAAGGAATTAAAATTGCTTTTAATGCTCGTGATTATACTCGCGAATATAAAAAATCTATCGGAGCGGTTGCATTCTTCGATATTACTGTTGATGGAAAGACATACAAAACTTTCATCAAAGAAAAGCAAATTCATCCATTAACAAGAGAAGTTGCGCATATTGATTTCCTAGAACTTCATAAAGGTAAATCTATTACAATTGAAGTTCCAATTAATTTTAATGGCGAAGCTCCTGGAGTAAAAGAAGGTGGAGTTTTTGAGATCAGTATCAGAAGCATTCAGGTAACCTGTCTTCCAAAAGATATCCCGGATGAGATCAGTATTGATATT
The DNA here is from genome assembly GCA_030626645.1 of Candidatus Cloacimonadota bacterium. Lineage (GTDB taxonomy): Bacteria > Cloacimonadota > Cloacimonadia > Cloacimonadales > TCS61 > Tenebribacter. The sequence continues at coordinate 6,547 of DAOUTP010000044.1, read as the reverse complement.
TCCGCTTTGAATATCGGTGATTCTATACATTTCGGTGAAATCAAGCTTCCTGATGATATAGAAACGAGCATTTCCGATGAGACAACAATTGCTGCTGTAACTCTTCCAACTATTCTGGTAGAACCTGAAGTAGAAGAAGAAGAAGAGCTTGAAGGTGAAGAAGGAGCTGAAGGAACTGAAGGTGAAGAAGGTGATAAATCTACCGAAAAAGAGGATTCTGAAAAAGATTCTGAATAATGAAATTAGTTGTCGGACTTGGTAACCCAGGGAAAAAATATAAATATAATCGGCATAATATTGGTTTTGCCGTTCTGGATTCCTACATAAAGAAACTTGATCTTAAATTCAAAAGAAGAACTAAATATGATTATCTGATTTCAGATGATGTGCTCTTTATAAAACCTAAGATATATATGAACAGAAGCGGAGATGCTGTTACTTCTGTTCTAACTAAATATAGAATAGATGAGATACTTGTCATCGTTGATGATATTCATCTTCCTATCGGAGAGATCAGGATAAGAAAAGATGGCGGCAATGGCGGACATAACGGGCTAAAATCTATTGTCGATGCTCTTGGTTCTTCTCAGTTTGGAAGAATCCGTATTGGAGTTGGATCACCAATTGAGAAGGATCTTTCAAATTATGTTCTTTCTGATTTCTCAAAAAAAGAAGTTTCAAAGTTAAATGTTGTTTTTGATCTTTTAAATATTCTACTGGAAGATTATCGAAATTCTGATTTTAATCAGATGATTAATAAATACAGTAAATATAAAAAATCCTATTCTGAGAAAATTTTAGAATCTCAGGATCAATAGATAGTAAAATTATCTTACTATCTTAAAAAGACCAAAGGAGGAAAAATGCTAAATAAGTATGAAAGCATGGTCGTGATCACTCCAACTCTTAGCGAAGAAAATGCTAAGAAAGAAAACGAGTTGATTAAAAGTTTCATCAAGGAAAAAGGCGGTGAGATCTTTAACTCTGACGAGTGGGGGAAAAAACGCTTAGCTTATCAGATCAACAATTTCAAAGAAGGCTACTATTTCATTAACCATTTCACACTTGATCCCACCAAAGTAATTGAACTTGACCGGTTCTACAAGCTGCATGAATATATTATTCGTAATAATATATTAACTAAATAGGGAGATATTATGGCAAAAGAACTTAGGTTTCCTAACATTAACTCAATAACTATAAGTGGAAGACTAACCAGAGATGTTGAATTACGCTATCTTCAAAATGGTACTCCTGTAGCAAAACTTTCACTTGCATTCAATAGAAATTATCAAAAGAATGGTGAATGGCAACAAGAAACAGGTTATATTGATGTTGTTGTTTGGAGCAAGCGTGGTGAGCAATGTGCTGAATATCTGCATAAAGGGAGTCCTGTGCTCGTAGAAGGCTATTTAAAAACTCATTCTTATGTTGATAAGAACGAGCAGAATCGAAAAGTTACTGAGATTGTTAGTACCAAGGTTTCTTTCTTGGAGAAAGAGAGCTATGACTCTAATTCAAATGAAGAGTTCCAACCTTCTGGTAATGGTAATAATCAGAATACAAAACAGAGTCAACCTGTTGCAGAAGTGACAGATGACGATGTACCGTTCTAGAAAATTGAAGGAGAAAATAATGGAAGAAAAAATAGAAAAAGCCGAAGTAGAAACTACTGAAGCAAAGCCAACTGAGGTAAAAACTGAAAACACCAAAGTAGAAATTACTACATCAAAGCCAGCTGAGAAGAGACCAGAAAGAACATACTCAAGACCATCAAGACCACCTCAAGATAGAGACAGAAAAAGAACTTTTAAGCCGAGGGGTAAATTCCTCTTTAAAAAGAAAGTATGTTTCTTCTGCAAAAACAAAGATGCTGTTATTGACTACAAAGACGTTGGTTTATTAAAGAGATTTATTTCTGAAAGCGGAAAGATAACACCAAAACGTTTTACCGGTGCATGTACTAAACATCAAAGAAAAATTGCTGTAGAAATAAAAAAAGCACGTCAAATGGCACTTATTCAATATACTGATAAGCATAAATATTAAGCAGTGATATTCTTAGCTGTAATTTCCGTTGTTATTGCAACGTTGTCCCCTTTCTGGGGTTTGATCTTTATATTGGCATTTAGTGGTAAATACCAGGAGAAAAGAAGTCTGTTCTTTTCTGTGTATTTTGGTTTTGTAGCTTTTCTTTTTCTTTTTAAGATATTGGATGTTATCTCTGTAATAGATCTGTTAATTGGAGTAGGATTAACATCTGCTCTATATTTATGGAGTCTGCATCGTACACTGAATTACATCAATGCACTGATTTCGGTTTTCATTCTGAATATCATTTATGCGATATTACGTTTGGTTATATTCGGGAAGCAATATGCAGCGATAATTACAGAAGTTCTTGAAAAATACAAAGAATTTATAACACAATCATTCCAGAATAACAATGAACAGTTAACTTTGGCATTGAATTTCACTGAAACATTTCAAGTAGTATTCACAAAGTACTATGTTGGAATTTGGGTTTTCACGATAGTATTAGCAATCTATATAGGATCTTTATTACTTTCCAAGAAAGGAAGTTTAAAATGGGAACATAAGCAGATTAGAATGCCTTTTTATCTGATATACATTTTAATTGTAACTTTAACAAGCTTCCTACTGCCAAAAATACAAACTGCTGGTATTAATGCACTGATCATGATCGCACCATTATTTTTGATCCAGGGAATATCCATTTTAGATTTCTACTGGGGAGATTTCTTTAAAAGATCAAAATTTCTGCTTTTTATATTGATCTTATCAATGGTGTTTAATTATTTTATTTTGATATTAGTTGCTCTCGTCGGGCTTACTGATATTTGGTTTAATTTTAGGAAAATAGATATGGAGGAAATAGATGAACGTAATTTTAACTAAAGATATAAAGGCTTTAGGTGAAGCCGGTAAACTTGTAAAAGTAAAACCTGGGTATGCCAGGAATTACCTTCTACCAAATGGATTTGCAATACCTGCAAATCAAAAAAATCTCTCAAAGGTTGAAGAGATTAAAAAAATAGCTGCTGACGAAAAAATTGCTTTACATGGAAAGTATAAAGAAGTCATCAACAAGATCGAAGGTGTTGCACTTACATTTGTAAGAAAAGCAGATGAAAATAATCACCTCTTCGGTTCTGTTTCAGAAAATGACATCGTGCAAGCACTTGCTGAAAAGGAAATTGAAATCCATAAAGCAGATGTTGTGATGGAAAAACATCTCAAAGAAGTTGGTTCTTTTAATGTTGAAATCAGTTTTACTTCAGAATTAACAACTTCGGTTAAAGTAAATATTGAAACTGACATTGTTATCGTTGAAGACATTGAAGTAAAGCACCATGAAACAGACGAAACTAAAACTGAAGAGACTGAAGTTGAATAATTAACAAAATAAAAAATATAAGGGAGGAAAACTTGAAAAAGATAATTAGTATTATTGGATGGGGGGTTTTGCTGCTTGCATTTGCAGCTTTAGGACTTTCTTCAGATGATCCAACATTTGGATTTTTCTTTTATCTGGCATTCTTTACTGCAACTTTTGCACTTGTTTATCTTTATATTAAAAAACATCAGAGAAGAACTGAGATTGATCCCAAAAAAATTACATTAATTCGTAAGATAATTGGGATTGTACTGTTACTAGCCAGTCTCTTCAGTCCTATCATAGCACTAAGAAAAATAGGTCTTCCTATCCTGCCAAATGTATTGATCTTACTGGGAACGATTGTTTTGATTGGATTGGGTGCATTGGCAATTACTCTCATCAATGACATCAAGCATAAAAAGATACTGGGATACATTCTTCTAGTTTTCACCGCTGCCATACCAGCATTATTTGCAATAACATTCCTATCTACATATTTTCCAAATGCATATAATGCTCTAGGTACTTCATACTGGGCAATCGTGGCTGTATCGGTTTTTGCATGGTGGGGATTCTCCTTTTATCTCAGGAAGGATTAAACTACTTTTGATATAGTAGTTGATTTTCTATGAGATCTTTCAAAAGCGGTAATGCTGTTAGAGATTTGGTCTATAGTATTGCCGGTGAAGAAAATCATGATCTTATAGCTATTGCATTTGGTTGGAAATCGATAGTTGGTGATTTGCTGGCAGAGCGTGCTTCCATAATTAAATTAGAAAATGGCGTGCTTTTTATTGCAGTTACCAATAATGTTTGGATGCAGGAACTTGTCCTCAGAAGATCACAACTCATAAGTGATGTAAATAGGATGTTACATGTGAAATTGTCTAATATTGTTTTCTTTCTGAAACAAAGTAAAAAAGGTAAACGCAGGTAAATAATGATAAAGATAGCTCCTTCTCTTCTTTCAGCGGATTTTGTTCGCTTAGAAGAAGAAATATGTAATATTCAAAAAGCAGGTGCCGATATTCTACATCTGGATATTATGGATGGTCATTTTGTTCCTAACCTGACTTTTGGATTACCGGTAATTAAACAAATTAAAGACATTGCACAAATCCCGATAGATGTACATTTAATGGTTAGTAATCCGGATGTATATCTGGAAACACTAGGAAAATGGAATATCGATTATGTTTCGTTTCATCAGGAAGCTGAAACTCATATTCATCGGCAATTAAAAGTTCTTCAAGAAAATGGTGTAAAAGCCGGCATTGCCTTAAATCCCGCAACTCCTATTGAGACAATCTTACCTGTAATTGCAGACCTGGATTTTGTTCTTATAATGAGTGTTAATCCTGGCTTTGGTGGTCAAAGTTTTATCCCGCTTGTTTATGAAAAAATTGAAAAACTCCGCAAGTTAGCTAATCAGAAAAATCCTGATCTGGAAATTGAAGTAGATGGTGGAGTCAACAATATAAATGCTCCAAAACTTATCAATTCTGGTGTTGATATTCTAGTTGCTGGTTCATTTGTTTTTGGTTCTGAAAATTATAAAAAACAAATACAAAGTTTAAGAAATAAATAATTATGTTTAATAGTTTAACAGAACGCTTTGATACAATTTTCCGTAAATTGAAAGGTCATGGAAAACTAAATGAACAAAACATAAAAGAATCAATGCGTGAAGTTCGCCGTGCTTTTTTGGAAGCTGATGTGAACTTTAAAATAGTTAAAGATTTCATCAATGAAGTTAGTACTAAAGCGGTAGGAACTGAAGTGATGAAGAGTCTTACTCCCGGACATCAGGTAGTGAAGATTGTACACAATCAACTGATTGACTTGATGGGAAGTAAGAATTTTAAAGTCAAATTACACGATAATAAACTAAACAAGATCATGATGGTAGGTTTGCAGGGTTCTGGTAAAACTACATCCTGCGCCAAGCTGGCCAGTAAATTCCGTAATCAATCTATTAACCCTGCACTTGTTGCCTGCGATGTTTATCGTCCAGCTGCTATACAGCAATTAAGGGTTTTAGGAAAGCAGTTAACTATTCCTGTTTATGCAGATGAAAAGCAGAAGAATGTTGTTAAGATAGCTAAAAAAGCATTGAAGGAATCAGAAAATTCCGATATAAATCTTCAGATCTTTGACACTGCAGGAAGATTGCATATTGATGAGAAAATGATGAAAGAGCTGATAGATCTTAAAAAGCTATTGAAACCGGATTACATTTTCTTCGTTGCTGATGCGATGACTGGGCAGGACGCTGTTAATGTTGCAAAAGAGTTTAATGATCAGCTCGAATTTGACGGTGTGATCCTGACAAAAATGGATAGTGATGCACGCGGTGGTGCAGCTCTTTCTATAAAAGCAGTTACAGATAAACCTGTCGTATTCATTGGAACCGGTGAGAAAATATCTGATCTGGAAGAATTCCATCCCGATAGAATGGCAAACAGAATTCTGGGTATGGGTGATGTAATGAGCTTGATAGAAAAGGCAGAGGCAAACATTGATCTGGAAGAAGCAGAAAAACTAGCGAAGAAACTCCAGAAAAATCAGTTTACTTTCTCTGATTTCCTTTCCCAATTACAGCAAATACAAAAGATGGGACCTATGGATCAACTAATTGGAATGATACCTGGTATGGATGGAAAAGCTATGAAAGGAATGAAGGTTGATGAAAAAGATATTAAGCATATAGAAGCTATCATCTTCTCAATGACACCGCAGGAAAGAGAGAAGCCATCGAATATAAATGGAAGTCGTAGATATCGTATAGCTAAAGGTAGCGGAACTTCTATTCAACATGTAAACAGGCTTCTCAAACAATTTGAGCAGATGAAGAAAATGATGAAGCAATTTAGTAATCCAAAGTTTATGAATAAAAGTATGCTGCCTTTCTAAATCTTGGAAAATTGATGTATAAAGATTAAGCGGCAAAACTGTTTTATAACTTTTTGCATTTCAATAAGTTAAAACAGTGTATTGGGCATCTAAAAAATGCTTGACGATAAATGGCTAAAAAAAAGTTAATCCTTTTTAGTAATTAAAAAAAGTCTAATAAGAAATAAGGAGTCGACATGGTTAAGCTAAGGCTTAAAAGAATGGGAAAAATTGATACACCTTTTTACAGAATTG
>DAOUTP010000231.1 GCA_030626645.1 Candidatus Cloacimonadota bacterium | reverse complement strand
AGCTCACAGTCCTTTAGGCGAAATATTGGCCTGTCCTTCAGCTATCAAGTTAGACGGCATCAAATGCTGTCTGCTCGATTGCCATGATTTTGTTAGAGTTGAAAGATATTTAGATAGAGTTCAGTCCGAAGAATGGCCACTTGGTATGGACACGCTTTGCTGGGCTGTCTTTCATCGCATGCATGCACATGATCCGCAGTGGGAACAGAGAGTTGTTGTTGATAAAGAACTCCCCGAATTTGGTTGGAAGAGATGGACAAACTGGCAGAAAGGTGATGAACGCTGGGATGTGAAGATAATTGACACAACCGAGAATGAAATGGAATTTACAGCCAACTTGGTGTTTGATTGGATATTGGAAGAAAAGAGTAAAACACAGGCTTTAACACCGGAAACCGAGTGGTGGATTTAAAGATATTAAGATAGAGGTAACATGTTAGAAATGAATAAAGCAATTTTAGTGGGTGTTTGCTTACACCCAAGTGAATACGATAAGAAATTAACTTCTTTGGATGAACTTGCACGTTTGGCTGATACAGCCGGAGTGGAAGTTGTGGGAAAATTCATTCAGAAAAGGCAGAAACCTGATAAAGCATATTATGTTGGGAAGGGCTTTCTGACAGAAGCAATACTTGACACAAAAGAAGAAAATCCTGGTATGATAATCTTTGATAATGAACTTTCTCCCAGTCAGGGCAGAAATACTGAAAAAGAATTCGAGATGGATGCAATTGATCGAACAGAAGTGATCTTGAAAATTTTTCACGATCATGCCAGAACTAAAGAATCAAAGTTACAGGTGAAGCTGGCAGAATTACAATATCAACTTCCACGCCTGAAAAGGCTTTGGGGACATCTGGATAGAGAAAAAGGGCAGGCTGCCGGAAGCGGTGGAGCTTCTCGTGGAATGGGTGAGAAGCAGATCGAGATCGACAAAAGATTGATCCGCAGGGAAATTGCCAAAGTAAAAGCAGAATTGAAGAAAGTGTTTTTGCACAAAGAGACGCAGAATAAACAAAGGGAAAATGTGAAAAAAGTGTGTCTGGTTGGTTATACAAATGCCGGTAAATCTACGCTTTTCAATAGACTGACAGATGCCGGAGTACTGGTGGAAGGTAAGCTCTTTGCTACATTGTCTACTACTTCGCGAAAACTTTCACTTTCAAAAGGACGTAACATGATCCTGTCTGATACAGTGGGATTTATTTCCGATCTTCCGCATCATCTAGTTGCTTCTTTTCGAGCTACCCTCAAAGATGTAGTTGATGCTGATCTACTGTTGCATATTGTAGATTCTGCTGATGAGCTATTTCCCAGTTACATTGATGAAGTGCAAAAAGTTCTTGCGCAAATTAAAGCAGAGAATATTTCTCAAATGATGATTCTGAATAAATCAGATGAAGCAGATCTTATGAAATTGAAACTCTACTTAAAAGCTCATGAAGATGCAATTTCTATTTCCGCCAAAAAAGGTGAGAATATAGATAATCTTCTTAAGAAAGTAGATGATCATCTTCATAGTGCTAACAAGTACATTTTATTGATTCCACACACAAAACAAAAAGCTGTTAACCTGCTGCATAAATTGGGGCAGATCGAATCTACTGAGTATCTGGAAGAAGGTGTTCAAATTACTGCTATAATCAATCAGGAAGATCTGCATGAGTTTGAAAGGTTTTTGCAAAAATGAAAAAGAGTTCAAAGAAATTGTACACACGCAAACGTCCTGCTCATCCCGATGAAGCACATACAGCCAGTAAACGCTGGTTTAAGAAGAAAGGACGCAAAGCGGTGAGAAGGCATTTGAAACAGGAACTACACAATGAGAAGTGACGCAGACACTCTTGTCTGTGTTCCAAGTTCTTCATCCTGGTTACCAAACCCTGTTTGGTAACATATTTGGCTAAGATTATTCATTCCCAATCAGGGGATTGGGAACGAGAATAGAGAAGAACACAAAAATTAAATTCTAAACGATATGGAGACACTAAAATGAAAAAGATAATTGTAACAATAATTCTAATATTTACAGGAATAATTCTCAATGCGATCACAATACCGTATTCGCAAACAGAGATAAAAACAAAGTCGAATTATCTAACAGAGTTTGTACGAATAGCACCCGATGATTCGCTGGCGATTCCGTTGCAGACAGATGTGTGGTTTTGGCACGATAAAGAAAATCTGTTCGTTCTTTGGGAAGCGGAAGTCGATGAAAATTTTGAAAAAGGAAAATTCGCAACTACTGATGAATGGGCAGATTGTGATGCTTTTAGAATTCAGATCATTACGGATGTGAAAAATTATTATGCTTATATGTTCTACTCGCTTCCATTTGGAAATCAATATGACTGTATCCGTAAATCCGATATGAATGCAGATGCAGGTTGGAACAGTAATTATCAATATGAAAACTCAATTTCTGATACTCTATGGACAAGCTCAATGAAAATTCCTTTTAAGGATTTACGTTTCTATGGTAAACCACCTTATCAATGGAAAATAATTTTAACTCGTTATTTCCAAAAGACTGATGAATATTACTCTTTACCTTACGGCAAAGTTGATATGGGAAAAGACTATTTTCGTTCAGCTTATGATATCACAATAAATGAGGAACTTTCCAAAAACAAGAATTACAGGATCACACCATATTTCATTAAAAAATACGATTTAGTGGAAGAAACAGATTCCTTCGATCCTGAAAATATCGGTCTGGATTTTTCCTATAATCCCACTTCTGCCACCAAAGTAAAGATCAGCTTAAATCCTGATTTCTCAGATATTCCGATGGATACGGCAGAAGACAATTTTAATGTTCGCTATGCTCCGTGTTTTGAGGAAAATCGTTTTTTCTTCATTGAAGATCTTGATGTTTTCGGAGTTAGCAGCAATCTGTTTTATTCCCGTCATATTGTGCAGCCGCAATATGCTGTGAAACTTACCGGAAATTCGGAATATTTTTCTTACGGATTTCTTTCCGCGATGGACAAAGAAGTTTCGGAAGATAACGAAATTCTGAATAGTGATGATATTTATAATATGCTGGCATTCAAACCGAAATGGGAAGATCTTTCCATTCAAATGACACTGCTGAACAGGATGAACAAAGATTATCACAATGAAGTTTTAGTCATCAATCCAAGCTGGGAATTTTTGAAAAACCAATCTGTTT
>DAOUTP010000285.1 GCA_030626645.1 Candidatus Cloacimonadota bacterium | reverse complement strand
ATATCGGAAGATACAAACATTTGGTTTTGATACAAAGAAAACCGCTACTAAGATGCGAAAGACAGTTAAAAAACTTATCAAAAAAGAAAAAGATGAAGAGATAAATACCTTAATACAGGAAAGCTCGGTTTATCCTGCTAAAGATGGAATTTTAGATCATATTTACAAAAATGATATTATTCCGGGTATTGGAAAAGATAAAGTATATTGTGATCTGGTTTGGGCAACAAAACCCGGAAAACTTAGTGGTGTTTTCCAAAATTCAAAAGAAAAATTTGTTTTCTTCAGGATCATGGAGGATGTAACTGCAACTGCAACTCCTTTCGAAGAAGTGAAGGATAAAGTAAAAAATACATTAATGAGAACACTTTCAAAAGAAAAATTTGAGAATGTAAAAGAGGAGCTTGAAACCAAGTATGCCTTAAATACATATCCCGACAAAATGGTCGTAAAGCTTTCTGCTGAGGAGTATTTCAATAAAGCTGAAGCAGCTCAGAAAAGAAGAAGATTCAACGATGCAATATTCTATTATGATGAGATAATTAAGTATCATAATAACACGAAAGATGACTCTAAAGCAATGTTCATGAAAGGATTTCTTTTCGCGGAAGAACTTAAAGATAAAGAGAAAGCTATCGAAATATTTGAAAAATTTCTTGATCTATATCCCGAAGGTGATCTAACTGAATCAGCTCAGTACATGCTTTCATCTCTAAAGAATAATGAGGATATGATCGAGTCTATTGAATTTGAAGATAAATAGATAATATAATCAATAGTAGGAGGTAGTATGTTTTTCAGAGGAGATCAGCTAAAAGAAGTTTTCCTGAAAGCTAAAAGAGATAGATTTGGTATTGTTGCATCCAATGTAGTTTTTGATAGTGCTATTCGTGGTGTAGTTCAGGGGTATGAAGCTCAACGATCCGATGGATTACTTCAAATGAGTTCTGGAGCTGTAAAATTCGCTGCTGGTGATACAAAAGATATTGAAGCTGGTGCTCAAATGATCTCATCAATGATCAAGATAATCTCGTCTCAATATAAGAATTCCGGTGTTGGATTACATATTGATCATGCTACTCCAAACTACTTTGATTTTATTGTTTACTGTATAGAGAATGACTTGGTTTCTTCTGTTATGATAGATGCTTCCAAAGAAGATTTTGAAGAAAATATCCGCATCTCTAAAGAAGTTGTAACAGTTGCACATAAACACGGTGTATTGGTCGAAGGTGAAATCGGCTACATTAAAGGATCTGAAGACGAAATTGTATCTGATACTGAATTATATACTCAGCCTGATGAAGCTTTAGAATATGTTAAGAAAACCAACGTTGATCTTTTTGCGGCATCTGTCGGCACAAATCATGGCGTTACAAAAGGTGCTCAAATTACTTTAAAACTTGATCTGATCAAAGAGATCGATGACCTGTTGATAGCCAATAACGTTGAAACCGGTATCGTGCTTCATGGAGCTTCCGGTTTAACTGCAAAACAACAGATTGATGCAATTAGAAATGGTGTTGTGAAGATTAACAAAGATACACGTTATCAAATGGAATTCGCAAAAGCTGCTCAAGCTTATTGGGAAAAAGAGAAAGATGCAATTGTGAAACCAGCCAATGTTGATGAAGCAGACTACACAATTGACAAAAGTCGTTTTGACCCTCGTAAATGGCTCATCCATAGTGAAAAATCCATGCAGGCAGCTGTTGAAGAGTTAGTCCAAATTACCGGTAGTGCCGGTAAATCAATCTTACTATAAATAAAAAAAGTGAATAAGCCACGAAGTTCACTAAGAAACACTAAAGATAAAGAAAATTATTCTTTGCGTTATTTCGTGTTCTTAGTGGCAAATAAGGAGTAGAGATGAAGAACATTGCAATGAACGGTTTTGGAAGAATTGGGAGACTTGTCTTCAGAGGATTTCTTAATAATAAGGAATACAAAATAATTGCTATCAACGATCTTATGGATACAAAGTCATTGGCATATTTGCTCAAGCATGATTCTGTACATGGTATATTGAAGAATGAAGTAGAGGCAAAAGAAGGCGCGATCATTGTTGATGGAGTTGAGATCAAGGTTTTCAGTGAAAGAGATCCTGAAGATCTTCCATGGAAGGAACTGGATATTAGTGTTGTGGTTGAATCTACTGGAATTTTCCGATCTCAAGAAGGTGCTTCCAAACACCTTACAGCTGGTGCTAAGAAGGTAATTATTTCCGCTCCAGCAAAAGGAGAAGTAGATGCTACAATAGTTCTGGGTGTTAATGATGATATTCTTAAACCTGAGCATAAGATAATTTCAAATGCTTCTTGCACAACTAATTGCCTTGCTCCTGTTATGAAAGTGATCACAGATAACTTTACGGTTGAATCCGCATTAATGACTACCATCCATTCCTATACAATGGATCAAAGACTTCTGGATTATCCTCATAGTGACCTGAGAAGAGCTCGCGCGGCAGCTTTAAATATCATTCCCACAACTACAGGAGCTGCAACCGCAACTGCAAAAGTGATCCCTGAACTAAAAGGTAAAATTGACGGAATGGCTGT
>DAOUTP010000374.1 GCA_030626645.1 Candidatus Cloacimonadota bacterium | reverse complement strand
TTTTTAGGTGTTCTTCGATGTTGATCAACCTGATGTGGATCTGTTTTATGCTTAAAGCTCTCGACCGTACGTAAAGTGAGATCGTGAAGAAAACGGAAATTAATATTAGGGCTTTTAAGACTACCACCAGCGTCGGCAAAATTATTAACCAGACTGCTTTGCCCGTTGTGTCTGGAAACCGCGGATGTGGCACAACAATTTCAGTAATAATCAACCCTATAAAACTGTTAAAATTGGAGATCAAATCTGGATGGCAGAAAATTTAAATCTGAATGTGGGAATTGGCTGTTGGTGCGTAAGCCCCCGACCAACTACAAGTGTTAAGGTATTTAAAATTTGTTATCGTACATTTCCAGATCAAGGTTCTGGGGGAATAGTTCGTGGAGTTTGTTTACTTTGTGATCTGCTATTTGGCTTAGAACTTTCACCAACCATTTCTCGGGATTTACTCCGTTAAGTTTGCATGTTCCCAGGAAACTATAAAACATTGCTGTTCGTTGTGCTCCTTCGTGCGATCCTGCAAAAAGATAATTCTTTCTTCCCAATGCATTTGGTCTGATGCTGTTTTCGACAAGATTATTGTCAATATGCAAATCTCCATCGTAAAGATATGACTGCAAACTGTCCCACAGATTTTTTGTGTAGTTTATTGCTTTGCCGATGGAACTCTTGGGAAGTACATTATTTGATTCTCTAAATAACCACTTTCCCAATTCGTTGATGATGGGTAAGGATTTTTCTAAGCGTTGTTTTTTACGCTCTTCACTTGTGGCTTCCTTAAGTTCTCTTTCGATGGCGTATAATTTCTGGATTTCCAGCAAAACATGCTCAGATCTAACTTTGTCCTGGTTCAATGATTGTTCAAAATACCGTCGTGCATGCGCCCAGCAAGCCAGATGCACCACCGATTCATCGCTTACATAATGATTATAAACTGCATATCCATCACTTTGAAGATATCCTTTGTAATTTTCCAGTATTTTGCGCGGAGCATCTTTGTTTCTGCTTTTTTTGTAATCAAAAACTACCATCCGCTTAAGCGGTGAATGATATACCCAATAATATCCACGGTGTGACTTCCCTTTTTTGTTTTTGTCGAGCACCCTTGTGGGCGTTTCATCGGCCTGTATGTATGATGAATGCCTGACAGATCCGACCATCGCATTGTAAAGCGGTTCGAGTAAAAATCCTAATTTGGCCACCCATGAGTCGATGGTTGAAGGTGCAATTTGAATGCCTCTTCTTTTAAATATTTGCTGTTGGCGATAAAGTGGCAAATGGTCAACATATTTATTGATTAAAATTGATGCCAATAAAAAGTTACCTGCCAAACATTTTTCAATGGGACGCGAAGGCATATCAGCAATTATAATTCCATTGTTTCCTTCTTTGGCATATTTGGGTCTAATGATTACTATTTTGAAAAAGTCACCTGGTGTGTATTCCAGAATTTCCGTTCTTTCTTCACTAATTTTCACAAGACCTTCGGTAGATTCTTCCGGCTCAATTACAATTTCTTTAACAGGAAGATCTTCGGGTAATTTATTGCGTCCGTTGTGTTTCTTTTTGGTTCTTTGGTAGGTAATTAATCCCTTTACCGGCTTATCTTCATCAGGGTCTTTTTCTGATTTTTGAGCCAAATCTTCGAAGGATAAATGAAGTTGTTTGGGGTCGATTATTTGTTTTACAAAACGCTCACTTTGTGTTCCAAACTTCATCCGTTTAAGCATAGCTACCAGAATCGTCAACCGGCTTACTTCTTCTTCCTTTTGGGTGACTATTTTTTCTTGTGAAGCAA
>DAOUTP010000345.1 GCA_030626645.1 Candidatus Cloacimonadota bacterium | reverse complement strand
CTGCTTAAGATGAAAACAATAAGTGTAACAATTGCAAAGGTGAGTATTTGAAACGTAAGTGATGGAATAATTAGAGCTGCAAGTCCTGTAATGATTGCCCCAGCTCCAAAACTCAAAAATAGAAATCCGGGTGTGAATATTTCAATGATAATACAAATTATTCCAATTGCTACCCAAATGATCCAGGGATCTGACCATAATTCCATAAACTGCCCCCTATTATTCTTTTTCCTCTATTTTGGTCACCTTACCATCTTTATCTTTGTAAATTCTCTTTGTTCTTCGTCCGTATCCTTTATTGTAATTATAACTATAGTTTGAACTCGAACCTCTGGAAGTTTTAATTCCCAATACAAGCATTAATTTATACATAAGTACAAAAATATAATAACTGATGATCAAACCAATGACCAACAGTGTTAAGCTTGCAATCATGGTTAAAATAAAAATGCTCATACTGCTGCGAAGAACCGCATTCCCGTTGATACTCTTAATTGCAGATAGCATAATGATATCAAATTCAGCATTGTGTTTTTGGATATCTTTTTGAATACTCAAACTATCTATCTTAGCCTGTATAACATCAAGCTGACTTCTGAATCTAATAATCCTATCAGGGGAGACGCTGTTATTAATAAGATTTTGAATACGTTTTTTGGCTATCTGATTATTGTTAAGATTTTCTTTTAGATCTGTACTTTCCATAACCAGTCCGGCTCTTTGTATGTTTTCATTACTTATGCCAACAACATTTCTCAACTTAGATAATAGTTCACCGGATGTTTCAGCCGGAACTTCGAATACTGTTAGGCTGTAATTACCTTTTATTTCCGAATATAAGATGCTGGCGTTTTCCGTTTTATTTAACTCGGAAAGTAGTGAATTGATCTCTGTTAGATCCTCTACCTGATATTCAAAATAAATTTTATTGTTATTGAATGAATTCTCAAAGGTATCTTTGGCAGCACTCAGATCTATTTCAACATCAGCTTGTATAAATATCTTGTCCAGATTTGATCTTTTGACTCCTAAATATATCGAGAATAAAATTGTAAACACGACTAAAACAAGCTTCATCTCTTTTCTGATTCTAAACATTACTGCTCCTCTATTTTTTATTTATTAATTCTGCTGCATGCTGCAAAGCTAATTCTGTTTCTGAGCCCGATAGCATCCTGGCAATTTCAACTTTTCTCTCGTTTTCGTCCAGTATTTTCACTATAACTTCAGAATTCCTGCTGCCGCTTATCTTCTCAATGGAAAAATGTCGGTCACTGTAAGAAGCGATCTGTGGTAAATGACTGATGCACAAAACCTGATGATATTTGCCAATATCATGAATGAATTCTGCAAGAAGCTCAGATGTCCTCCCACCAATCCCCGAATCAATTTCATCAAAAATTATGGTTCGTCTGTCTAGTCTGTCAGAGAGGATCTTCTTTATTGCCAGCAGAAACCTGGAAAGTTCGCCGCCCGAAGCTGCTATTCTAAATGGTTGAAGTTTAACACCTTTATTAGCAGAGAAATAGATATCAACCGCATCCCTTCCTGTTTCATTCAATCCACTCAATCTCTCAGAAGATTCAATTGAATTTTCCAGAGCTGTAAATTTGAACTCAATTTTCGCATCAGGAATAGCAAGTTTATTGATGTTTGTTACGATCTCTTTTTCAAAATTAATTGCAGCATTTTTTCTTTTTGCAGAAAGATCTTTGGCTAAGGAATTAATTTTTATTAATTCAGCAATGATCTCATCATTTAATTCGGAAATTTCTTCTTTTCCTGAAGAGTAAGAATTTATCTGCTGTTGTATGCTGATCCTATACTCCAGAATTCCTGCAATATTCCGCTTATATTTTACGCTGAGGCTGTTAAGTAATGAAATACGGCTTTGTATGTATTCCAGCTGAGTTGAGTCTACCTCGATGATGTTTTGAACTTCTCGGATACTGTTTATGGAGTTATCAAGATTCGCAGAGGCATCTTGCAGAAAACTTACTGCTTCTCCAATCT
>DAOUTP010000394.1 GCA_030626645.1 Candidatus Cloacimonadota bacterium | reverse complement strand
GATGAAACGTATGGCAAGAAAAGCATTACTCGAACTTATCAAAATCTACTAAGGGATAAACATGATGAAGCTCTTTTCGATCATTATTTTACTTCACAAATAATTTTACTAAATACAGAAAATGGGGAGATAAAAAAGACCGGGAAACCGGCAATTTTTGGTGAAGTTCTGCCTTCTCCTGATAATGAATATTTACTTCTCGAGCAGATCCAGCGACCATATTCTTATCTTCTTCCGTATTATCGCTTCCCAAAGAAATTTGAGATCTGGGATAAAGACGGAAAGCTTTTAAAGCTGCTCCTCACACGTCCTTTGCAAGATGAGATCCCAATTGGTGGTACCCTCGCAGGTCCCCGTAAATTTCAGTGGCAACCGCTCAAAAATGCATCATTGATCTGGGTGGAAGCTCTGGATGAAGGTGATCCGGAAATTGAAGTTGAACACCGTGACAAAATTATGCGCTTATCTTCACCTCGAACAGAAACTGCAGAAGAATTATTTAGGACTGAGCATCGTTTTTCCAGTATTAATTGGTCAGAGACAGAAGATGAGTTTATCTATTATGAATATGACCGTGACAGGCTGTGGAAAAAAGGCTGGTTATTTGAAATTGGCGGTAAACCAAAATTGATATACGATCTAAGTACTCGTGATAAATATAATGATCCGGGAAAATTAATTGAAAGAAAAACCAAAAGCGGAAAGAGCGTTTTTATTAAAAATGGAGATTGGGTATTTTATCAGAATAATACTGGGGCAACAGCCACAGGTAATTTCCCGTATCTGGCAAAATTTAATTTAATTACAAAAGAGAAAAACATTCTATTTCGCAGTCGAGAAGATCATAATGAAATTTTCAGAAGTTTCATTGACGATAATTTAAATAGTATTATCATCCGAAGTGAAGATCAGATTACTCCACCCAATTACTTTTTAGTAGAATTGGAATCCGGAAAACGGGAAGAGATCACAAATTATCCGAATAATTTCAAGCAACTTACAGAACTAAAAAAAGAGATGGTCACTTACACTCGCAAAGACGGCATTCCATTATCAGGAGAACTTTATCTCCCAGCCAACTACAAAGAGGGTGATAGGCTTCCACTGGTTATTAATGCTTATCCACAAGAATTTGCCGATAGCACAACTGCCGGACAGATAATAACTACATCAAATAAATTCAATCGATTTAGTGGATCTTCTGTTCGCTACTTTGCTTTGCAGGGATATGCTGTCCTCACCAAAGCATCAATTCCAATTGTTGGAGATCCGGAGACTGTGAATGAAACATTCATTGAGCAAACCGTAAACAGTGTGGAGGCAGCGATTAAATATCTGGATGAAAGAGGTATCATCGATCCTGACAGGGTTGGAATTACAGGACATAGTTACGGGGCATTCATGGTGGCAAATGTGCTTGCTCACAGCGATCTCTGTGCTGCCGGGATTGCAAGAAGCGGTGCCTATAACAGAACGCTTACTCCGTTTGGATTCCAAAGTGAAAGACGCACTTTCTGGAAAGCAAAAGAATTTTATTTGGAAATCTCTCCATTCGCTCAGGCT
>DAOUTP010000135.1 GCA_030626645.1 Candidatus Cloacimonadota bacterium | reverse complement strand
GTAAGGTAGAATTTATAAGTTGTAGCGGGAATATTTTCATATTCATAAATATATTCAATTCCAATCGTTTCGTCGATCAGTTCGAAGTCATCATCATCAATAGCAGAATAGATATTAAAATGATCAAAGTCATTCATTGCCGGCATATCCCAACTGAGGTCAAGTAACCCCTCTCCGCCAATCTCTTCGAGAGTTACATTTTCAGGTGCTGGTGGAGTTTGGGGTACTGTACCGTAAGTAATTGTGCCAAATCCAGCCGGAGCAAAAAGGTTAATATTATCCAATGGCCACCAGCCATCAAAACCATGTGGATCGGGAGCATTATCATCCAACACAAAAATTGCCAGACTTGATTGATTTTCTGCACTAGGGTTTATCTCCCAAGTTTCATTTCCTATCGGGATCATAAATTCATAAACCAAATAACCTTCAGCTATAGAAGCTTCTAATTGTGGGTCGGGAAGAAAGAATACATCTCCAACACCGCCGGTATCGTAGATAGGTCTGAACTTCAGTTGGTTACCTGAAGCATAATAAGCAGCCCAATAATTTCCCTCATTACCTTGAGCTTCAGGAGAAAAAACACCATCGTTATTATCATCTATATAGAGTGCTACTTCATCGTGGTCCTCTAATACTGTATCGTTGTAATTTATGTATGCTACATAAAGTTCGGTCATTTCAGCATTCATTTTAAAGTAACCGATCACGCTGCCAATTGGTTGTATCGTGTTATCATAACTTCCCCAGAAATCGGAAGTGTCCAGCATATAGGCATCATCCCATTCCCCTGGTGTTATCGTGCCGTCAATTGTTGGCGTTGAACCTTCATATACGCTAATTTCATCAACTACAAATCCCGAGCTGATCCAACCGTTAACTTCGTTGGAATAGGGGCTTTGGAAGCTTCCAGCAAGAATTGCTGTAACTGCGTAATAATATTCAATAAGAGGTAAAGCTGTATCATCACTGTAGAAAATTACTTCTGCTCCAACTGAAGCAAGTGGCTCTTCCGGATAGGGATCCATTTCATATTGTTTACGATAAATACTGTATCCCTCAACAGTACCTGTAAGCGGTTCTTCCCAGTTCAATTCAACTGTGATCCCCGAGGCATGACTCGCCATTAAATTCACAGGAGGAGAGCCAAAGGATTCCATCAAGATTTCACCAACATCTGTTGTTTCATTTTCAATTACTATCACATCTTCACTACTGATTGGAAGATAGCCTATCTTAGAATACTCAATAGTATAAGTGTCGGCGGGAACATTGTTCAAGCTAAAATTACCATCATAATCTGAGTAGGTATAATAATCGATCAATGCGGGAATTTCAATTTTTACACCTGAATTATCATCCTCTCCATCCAAATTGACTGTTCCGGTTATAAAACCACCACCAAGATCGCAATCTACACAATAAAGCAAACCGCCGCTTCCAAATTCACGGGCATGTACCGCTTTTCCGCCAACTGTACAAAAAGAGCCATCAGAAGCCATATCTAATGCAAACATAGAGCCTGGAGTATTTATCTCATAAACAGGAATATTGCTCTCTTTTCTGAAAAGAAGAAAATCTGCCGTGCTATGATTCAATGGTCCATAACCTGAAGCAGCAATTAAAGAGCCATTATAGCTCATATCAACTTCTGTTACGTAATCACCAAAATTTTCGTAAATCCAAATAGGAGTGGGAGAATAAGTATTGAAAACATAAATTTCGCCATCATAAGCTCCTGTGAGGAAAACCAGTGTTCCCACGGCAATTGTACTGCCATCACCGGAAATACTCATACCACCGATCCAAGCAGATGAACCTCCGCCACCTACATGGAAATTCCATTTTTCCTCATAGGTCTCTAATGTTTCATTGTATTCATAAACATGAACATAACCGGAATAATCTCCGTTAACAATTATGGAAGCATCATCACAGATCGCAGGATTATTTTGATTGTATTGCGGTCCTTGGAAAATTACGCTTCCATCAGAAGAATCAAGTACCCACATATTGCTGTTGCCGCCACCATATTGAGTGAAGATCAAAGTTGATCCATCACCGCTTAAATCAAGAGTCTGAGCTCCTCCGGTAAAACCGGAAGACCATATTGGAGTTGTATTTCCAATTTCATATTTTTCAACTATTCCCTGATTTAGTCCTGCATCATAAAAAGAAATATAAATGCCAGTTCCATCAGGAGTTATTTCTAATCCGCTAATGGCTCTACCAATTGTGTATTCCCATGTGGGAGCAGAAGAATCTGGACCAAAGATCTTTAAAACTATATCATCCCCAACTGCCAGAATTGTACCGTCTTCCAGCATATCTATAGGATAATCAAAATTTAGATCACTAACAGTATGTTCCCAAACCGGAACTGATGAGTCATGAAATAATGATACTCTTTCATAATTCAAATTCCATTGTACAAATGAATTTTCTAAAGTTGGAGACACTTTAACAACTCCAGCTATAGCACCTGGATCTGATGTTTGCCACAAGGTAGAAACTCTGTTGTCACGGCAAATGATTGAGGACTTATCAATCTCCAAATTAATTTGATCTGTCTGTTCAAACCTTGTTTCTTCACCTTCACCTTCCAAAGTAAAAGTTTGCTGCCAAACATTGGCAATAAGTGAATGTGTAAAAATTACAAAAACAAATAAAACTAATGCTAATTTTCTCATTTTACTCTCCTTTGCTATTTTTCTTTCTTCAAATACTGGCTCTGTTCAATTTCTTATAATCTTTATTTTTAAATTTTAATTAATAGTGTTATCTGAAAAACGTTTTTTTGTGTTTACTCTTGCTTTTTCTGTCGTCTATGTAAGCACCTTCCTGTTTGTGTTTTTCTTTCATCTTCAGGGCTTCTGCCATATCATTTGTGTAAAGAAGAACTTTTTCTTTAGCGGTCTTTACGGTATATCTTTCTTTTGATTTCATAATTTCCCCTTCATTTTGAGTTTGATCCTCATTAATTATGGATTAAGTTTATCCCAAATGCAATGATTTAGGTAAACACTATTCCTTATGCTTTTCTTTTTTAATTTTGCGTTTTTCTTTGAGTGAAAGTTTGGGTTTCTTTTTTTCGGTGTTTTTACGTGTATTTTTCGATTTGTTACTCATCATATCCTCCTTATCTAATCTTGCGAAAAGATTCATTTTTAAAAAAGCAAATATTCAGAAATTCTGTCAAATAAAAGCTTTCACTTTATCCTTACATTATTATATCATTATAGAAATTTAACAATTGCAAAAAACAATTTGACAAAATATGACCATGGGTCAGTTGGTGACCCGAGGTTATTTTATGGGTGTAATTGAGAGAAAAGAAAGAGAAAAGGAGTTGCGCAGTGAAAACATTATTGATGCTGCCGAAAGGATATTCTTTAATAAAGGTTTTGAACATGCAACAATGAATGATGTAGCTGAAGAAGCCGAATTGTCTAAAGGTGCACTTTATCTCTATTTCCATAGTAAAAATGAACTTTGTATGGCAATTCTGCAACGCAGTCTTCACATTTTAAGAAAAATATTTGTATTATTGCTGAATGAAAAAAATCTTACAGGAATTGAGAAGTTTACTAAATTAGCAGAACTTTTTATTACTTTCGCCAAAGAACACACCAATCATTATAATTCCCTTCTTTCCTACCGAGAGCACCGAGAGAATTGTCCTGCAACAGGAAAGATAATTAAGAGTACAATTGAAGAAAATCAAAATATCAATAACATAATATCAGATATCATTAAAATGGGACAAATAGACAAAACCATCAAGAAAAATATTGATGCGGACAGATTGTCTTTGGCGCTTTGGGGGAATTTCACTGGTATCATGCCCAGCAGCATTTTAAGTGAAAAGGTAATTACAAATTTCAATCCCGAAGATATAATAAAATACCATTTTGAACTTTTAATAAATGCAATAAGAAATTAAAGGAGCTAAAAATAATGAAGAAAGGTTTTTTGTTTTTTATCTCTCTATTGATCGTATGGATCCTCCTGGCAGGAATAGATCAGCAGGAAATAATTATCGGAGCCATTGTATCGTTGCTACTCACGATTATATTCTTTTCAAAAGCAACAATATTCTCAGAGTTTAACCTGAATCCAAAAGCAATTTTCTATTTCCTCATCTACATTTTTGTTTTTTCGTGGGAGTTAATCAAATCGAATCTTGATGTTGCGTTCAGGGTTATCCATCCCACGATACCAATTAATCCTGGTATTGTAAAAGTGAAAACTAAATTGAAATCGAGGTTAGGTAGAACGATTCTCGCAAATTCCATCACACTTACTCCTGGTACTTTAACCGTAGAAACAAATGGAGAAGACTATTATATTCATTGGATCGATGTTACATCAGATGATATCGAAGGTGCAACAAAACAGATAGTGAGTAAATTTGAAAAATATTTGGAGGTGATCTTTGGATAAAAAATACATTTCTCGTTACGAAGTTTGTCTTCGTAACGGCACTAATATTATTCCCAAGACGAACTTGGGAACAAGATCTTTTCTCTCTGGAGGTAAACCTTGGCTGATCTAATTTATAATATAGCTGCAATTATTGCCCTTGCCGGTATAGTGTTGTCGTTTGTTAGATTAATTTTGGGACCTACCATTGCAGATAGAGCTGTGGCGTTAGACGGAATGACCATCATTACAATTTCACTTATCGTATTCATCGCTTATTTTTCTAATCGTGTTATCTATCTTGATGTTGCGATTGTTTACGGGCTGATTAGTTTTGTTGGAATTGTAGCTATTGCTCGTTATCTGGAAAGGGGGATATAATGGAATTACTCGGTGCAATAGTTACTTTAGCCGGATCAATTTTGCTTTTTCTGGGAGCACTAGGAATATTGCGGATGCCGGATGTATACAATAGAATGCAGGCAGGAACAAAAGCCACAACACTCGGATCAATTTTATTTCTTGCCGGTATTTCGATAGGTCATTACGAATGCGGATGCTTTGGAAAAATAATAATAATAATTTTATTCGTAATATTTACAAATCCGATCTCTTCAAATACATTAGCTCGAGCTGCTCATTTTGCTGGTGTTAAGCTAACAGAACGTTCTGTAAAAGATGATCTGAAAGATGATGATATAGAAAATAAAGGAGAAGAAAAATGATCTCCATAATAATTATAGTTCTCGGAATAATAATGATCATAGCTGCATTTTTGGCTATTCATTTAAAGAACTTGCTTTCTGCTATTATCAGTGCAGGAGTGATAAGCTTGTTAGCAAGTGTGATCTATCTTTTGCTTGCAGCACCGGATGTGGCAATGACGGAAGCAGCAATTGGTTCCGGATTAACAACAATTATCTTTATCTTCACACTGAAAAAGATAAAAAAAGGAGATCTGGATGATTAAAAGAATATTTATTTTACTAGCCCTCTTGGGTTTGGT
>DAOUTP010000342.1 GCA_030626645.1 Candidatus Cloacimonadota bacterium | reverse complement strand
TTTGTATTGATCAGCGTTCTCACCATCTGTCCTTTTACATTGTATATTGAGATATTTGTGTTTACCAAACCTTCTAATATTGAAAAAGATATCACTGTTTCAGGATTAAATGGATTGGGATAATTGCCAGTAAGTGCTGTATGAGAAGGGATCAGAGGATCATCAGCTTCGGTAAGCTCAATCGTAACTTCATTTGTTGCTGCAGATTCATATTCTCCATACAATCCGGTTACAAAGTAAGTATAAATTCCTATAGGAAGATCACCGTCTGTATAGGTTGTTTCAGTTACATCAGCAATAGGTGAACCATTGCGATAAACTCTGTAGTCTGTAAGACTTCTTTCTGCAGAAGGAGCATCCCAATTAAG
Organism: Candidatus Cloacimonadota bacterium; assembly: GCA_030626645.1. GTDB lineage: Bacteria > Cloacimonadota > Cloacimonadia > Cloacimonadales > TCS61 > Tenebribacter. Next base: position 1,665 of record DAOUTP010000342.1, on the reverse strand, counting down.
AATAATATATGGTTCTATAAGTTCAACTGTAAGATTTGTAGGCGGATCAAGAACTACAGTAATTTCTGCCGTATTAGACGGCAAAGATTCATTGTTGTCATCGTACATGGCTGTTACATAATAAGAATAATCTCCTGAATCCAAACCATCATCATTATATGAAGTCTGAGATGGATCGTGAATTTGAGTTATCTGATGATTGTTCCTATAAACTCTAAATCCTGTAAGTGAACGTGTTGTTTGAGCTGAATTGGACTCCTCAAGTTCCACTCTGTTTTCTAAAGATACATTACCCATGTTTAATTTTCCTTTGCTAGTTGCGATTGTCCTTAAAGTAGTTATATCCCATTCTAAAGTCACATCATTGCTGATCACAGAAGCTACAAGATTTTCTGGTGCTTGTAAATATGTAAGTACAAAATTTATTGTTACTGTTTGGTTGGGAGTAATCTGAACATTGTTCTCTGTTGCAGTTTCATAACCATCCAAACTTGCAATTACATCATATGTACCGGCTGGAAGTGGTAAGATGTAATCTCCATTCAGATCAGGATAAGTTAAATTGCTGCCGGCAGTAATATTTACATCCTCGATATTACCGGTTCCGCCATCAAGAGTTACATTACCTTCAACAAAACCCATATTGGCAGATCCTCCACCAGCTGGAAAAATAATATCATCAATCCAGGCACAGTCACTTCCAGTGCTAACACTACCATCCTTATCATAAGACCATCTAAAAGTAACAGTTCCTTGTTGTACCGGAAAAATAACCTGACCCCAGCCTATAATGCCAGCCCATTCATTTTGAAGCACTCCATTTATATAGAATTCCAAATAATCATAATTACTTTCAGAAGATACCTTACGGTAAAATGAGATTTCACCATTCTCAATAATATCCAGTGTTACTGATAGATCAGAATTCTGGTTATGACTAATGGTTCCCGATTTTGCACAATACATTCCCTCAATTGCATCAGTAGAAATTACCCAATCTGCTGAACCACTCATCTCCCATTCAAGATTTTCAAAATCTCCTGATTCAAAACCCTCGTTTGTATAAGCAAACCCAATTTGCAGAACAAATTCAGTAAAATTAATATAATTCAGATCTGCATTTATTTCAGCAGAGACTTCTGCAACATGCCCTATAGGAGCAGTACCGGTTACACTAACATTATATACAGCGGTCATTATAGATCCGGAGTTAAAAGTGCCAAAATTATAAGTTGTTGAGTTCAATGTAACGTATGGATCTGATTCTGAAATTTCTCCTATTGTATTATTGGCATCAGACCCACCTTCATTTTGGAAAGATACATAGATATCTGCAGTTTCACCCGGATCGAGAATTCCATCATCACCATCATCTACATAGAGCGATGAAAAGTTTATATTCGGAGCATTCAGTTCGATAGTAAAATATAGTACCCAGCTATTCTCATTACTGGTAATGTTCATTTCAAAACTAACAACATGCCCATCAGGACAGTCTTCTGATACTGTGATCTCATAATCGGTTTGATTGCTTGCAGAACCTCCACCCGGAACATTGTTATAGGTCGAAGTTGCCTGATTGATCGTAATGTATACATCATCAGAATTTATTGTTGCAGAAACACCTGTTGCCGGATTTTCTCCCAGATTATTTAAGAGAACATC
>DAOUTP010000236.1 GCA_030626645.1 Candidatus Cloacimonadota bacterium | reverse complement strand
GATGTTTCTTTTATGTCATCCAGAGTTGAATTAATGGCAGAAATAACTTCCGAAGACTTTTCCATTGAATTGGAAATATTCTCTTCATTGGTTGTAACAAGCTTATTCAGTTTTGCTGTAAGCTGATTTGCATTTGAGATTAGTTTTTCAAATTCTTCAGTGTTTCTATCCAGACTTCTATTGATCTTACTAATAACCATCTGGGTAGTATCGATCACTGAATCTATCTGCATCACAAGATTTTTATCACCAGTGACCTTATCCATAATGGTTTGAAAATCAGCAATTACACTGCTGAGTTCGGAAACAAGTTTCATAAGTCCGTATCTTTTTTCACCATTCTGGATCTGAGTTAGATCAAGGTTTTCACCATCAGAACCAGGAATGATCTCTACTTGCACATCACCCATCAGGTTAGACTCAATTACAGAGAACTGTGTTCCTTCTCGTAATGGAAAATCTATCTTAACCTGCAGATCGATGACAACTCCATCTGGCGCAACTTCTATTTCTTTAACCCGACCCTTTTTCACACCATTCACTGTTACACTGCTGCCTACTTCAACATTCCCTGCATTATGAAATTTTACTTTCACTATCGTCATGTTCTTGTTTTGTAATACTTCAGTAAACCACATATAGGAAGCAGCAAGCACAACAATTGCAATAATTGTAAATAATCCAACTTTGAATTCCGTATTTTTTTTATTCTGATAGAATTTCATATTCTTTCCTTATTTCATAATTTCTTTTGCATTTAATCTTCAATTACGCTTGCTGTCCTTCGTTTCCGCACCATTCTTCTCCGGCAGCTGCCGGATACGACTTGGCAAGCAGGATGACAAAAACTTTATAAAATAAACATAATGCATTCCCAAACCTGTCATGGTGAGCGGAGTCGAACCATCAGGTTTGAAGATCATTCTTATTAACATTACTATAATGAGTCTTATTATTACATTCAGCTAATTCATGCAACAAATTAAAATCACCGTTAATAAGAGCTTCTTTCTTCACTCTCGTCCAACTTTTAATCTGCCTTTCTGCAGATATTGCATAATATACATCTTCAAAATATTCTGAAAATACTAATTCTACTGGTAAGCGTCTGAAAATATATCCTTTGATTAATCCATTTTGATGTTCAGAAATGCGTTTTTCCAAATTAGAAGTTGAGCCAGTGTAGTAGCTCCCATCTGAACATTTAAGGATATAAACCCAATAAGTTTTTGGCATTGTTATATTCTCGCTATCCTTCGTCCTTCGACTCCGCTCAGGATGACACGAGCTCAGGATAACGTTGGATATTATTGCTTTTCATAATATTCCTTATTTCACAAATTCTCTTATAATTTTTCTTTCATCATTAATAAAATCATTAAAAGTTCCGTCAAAAACTATTTTTTTATCGTGTATCATTGCAACATTTCCTTTGATCTTTCTTATGCAGTTCATATCATGAGTTATGATGATAGAAGCTATGTCATATTGCTCTTGCAATTTTAAGATCAGGTCAGAAATTTCTTCCGCAATAATCGGATCAAGACCAGTTGTTGGTTCATCATAAATTATATATTTTGGTTTAAGAATTATCGCTCTGGCTAATGCAACTCTCTTCTTCATGCCACCGCTGAGTTCAGAAGGCATTTTTGTTAGAACATCTTTAAGTCCGACCAGTTCCAGTTTTTCTGTAACTTCTTTCAAAATTGCATCCTCAGAAAGATCTGAATGTTCAATCAATGGAAGTGCAATATTCTGATATACATTCAAAGAATCTAATAATGCTGAACCTTGAAAAAGCATTGCCATCTTTTTTCTTGTTTCGTTTAACTCTTGCTTATTTAATGTAAAAAGATCTCTCTCATCAATAATTATTGAGCCTTCCACGGGTTCAATAAGACCCTCAATGCATTTCATCAATACACTTTTTCCGGTCCCGCTTTGTCCAACAACAATTGTTATCTGGTTTTCCAGTATCGTAAGGTCTATATTTTGTAATATTTTCTGCTCACCAAAACTTATTGAAAGATTCTTAATTTCTATCATCTATTTTCCTAAAACCATATCATCTTATGACAATTAAATTCATCATTCTCTGCATTATATTTAGAATAATTCTGTCTATCACAACTATTCCACTATTTCAACTTCAATTCCGTCATACTTTTTAGAAATGGGATTTAGATGTAAATACATTTTCTCCAAATTCTCATTACTTTTTAGAAATATACGAACATAATGATCTGAAAGAGCAGACCAATATCCGTTTAATCTTTGTTCGATCACGCCTTTTAGTTCAATATTATTAGTGATTATGAAATCAATATATTCAGCAAGTTTAGCCTCAGATATCGAGATCAATTTATTGCTTCTTTGTTTTATGATCTTCCCGTTCACATGACCTTTCATTTTTTCAGCACGAGTTCCCGATCGTTTGGAATAAGAAAAAACATGAAGGTAGACAAAATCAAGATTAGAAAGGAAGTAATGAGTTTTCTGGAATAGTTCATCCGTCTCTCCGGGAAGCCCAGCTATCACATCGATCCCTATTGCAACATCGGGATAAATAGCTCTTAATTTGGCAATAGTATTTCGAAATTGTTCAGTGGAATATCGTCTCCCCATACTGTTAAGTAATTCATCGCATCCAACTTGAAGCGGAATATGAAAATGGTGACACATTTTTTTACTTTTTATAAAATATTCTAATAATTCATCAGTAAAAAGTTGTGGTTCGATAGAACTCAATCTGATCAGTTTAACTCCATTTATTTCCTCGATCTCATAAAGCAGTTTTGCCAGAGAATAGTCAGATTCTGCGCCATAAAGTCCTAAATTAATTCCACCAAGTACAAACTCTTTATAACCATTATCAACTAGTTTTTGAATTTGATTGAGAATATTATTTTTCTTCCTGCTTCGGGAATGTCCTCTGGCATAAGGGATTGCACAGTAAGCACAATAATAATCACAACCATCTTGTACTTTGATAAAGGCTCTAGTCTTATCAAGCATCTTAGTAGTTGACATCTCATCAAAATTGTGCTGATCATTTATATCACTGAAAACTGATGTTCCAGAATTGAGTTTTTCAAATATCTT
>DAOUTP010000391.1 GCA_030626645.1 Candidatus Cloacimonadota bacterium | reverse complement strand
ACTTTATTTATTCGTCTAATTTATATGTGTCTTATTTCTTATCTATCTGTCATTTAGTTTCGTTCCTTACATTGCCCATAACGCCTCCATATAAACAATTGCATATATACCTATTATATATTAACTGATTTTTGAGCGTAAGTGCCTGATTTAACGGTTGGTATATGGTTTTGTGGCGGTTTTGAAACACAAATATTTCAATTTACACCGAAGTTTATTTATTGTTAAAATGCTCATATTTAGCACTTCACCCGCCATAAACTATATACATCTTAAGTTTGCAAAATCATAAATTAAACAACTTTAGAAATATTAATTCGTATAACAAAGCATTTAAACAAGAAAGAACAAAAGAGAGGATTAAGGTTATTATATACATTGAGGCTTCTGACCTCGTCAACATTGATAATCCCCTCTCTTTTACTGTAATAAGTTCGTTCAGTTCTATGAGGCAGTGACCTCGTTTTTAAGTTGTTGAAACAAATGCAGATCGTTCTTTCATAATTATTTAAGTTATGGATAAAAGTACAAAATTTTTAGGTATTGACATCAGTAAAGATGTTTTTGATGTGATGAACATCAAAGATCAACACTTTCAGTTTCAAAATTCATCCAAAGGATTCAGAGAGTTAAAGAAGATTCTAAGTTCTGATTCTGTGTGTGTAATGGAGGCTACAGGATACTACCATTTGAAGTTGGCGTATTTTCTTTTTGAACATGAAATAAAGGTTTCCATTGTAAATCCTTTGTCTATTAAACGATTCGTTCAGATGAAGTTATCAAAGATAAAGACAGATAAAGCAGATGCTAAAATGATACGTCTTTATGCTCAAAGCAACGAATTGAAACTATGGAAAGGAAATTCAAAAAATCAGGTTGAGTCACTTCAGATTGCTCGTTTATTAGATATTTACACGAAACAATCCACGGCACTGAAAAACAAGATTCACGGAGAAGAAACTCTGGGAAACCCCTCATCCATAGTTGTTAGATCACTTAAGCGAAGTTTAACTCGTATCCAAAAAGAGAATAAACTATTAGAAGACAAGTTGATAGAATTGATTAAGAAAGAACATGCTGCCATGCTAACAAATTTGGAATCAATACCAGGATTGGGCCGTAAGACAGCCACCATGTTGATTGTCTATACAGATGGCTTCAATCGTTTTGACTCAGCTGCTGCACTATGTTCTTATAGCGGAATGACACCAATCATACGTAAGTCAGGGACTTCCGTAAATGGACGCCCAAGGATCAGTAAAATGGGTAATCAGAAATTACGAAATTTATTGTTCTTGTGCAGTTTCACTGCTTGCGTGCACAACAAAGCCTGCAATGATATTTATCAAAGAATTACTAATAAAGGGAAAAGTAAGAAACTTGCTCTTATTGCTGTCAGCAATAAGCTTCTAAAGCAAGCCTTTGCCGTGGCAAAATCATCAATGCCCTACGATGAAAACTATCGTAGTGCATTGCCGGTTCATTAAAATTTTCTTTTTAAACTGCCTCCAGGAATACAAAGGTAGTTTTAAAAAGAAAATTTTATCTTTTTTGCTTGGTTTTTAGCTCAGTTCTTTGT
>DAOUTP010000197.1 GCA_030626645.1 Candidatus Cloacimonadota bacterium | reverse complement strand
TCAGGTGGGTTTTTCTTAAGAGTTTTTTTTATCTGTTTTTCTACACCTATAAAAAATGCCAGATGTTGAATTACTTCTACAAAACCCATCACTGAGAAACGTTCGAATGGGAAGATTGCTTGGAAACCCAGAGATTTCATTTTTTCCCCACCGATCCCGAAATTTTCAATATTGCTGTATCGTTTATTGAGTTCATTTAATACAATTGAAGCATGAAGATCCCCGGAATTCTCACCAGCTATCCAGAATATTCTTTTATCCTTCATCTATTTTCCCCGGATCATCGAACATCCATTTGATCTTAGATAACTTATTACGATCGAGACTAAAATTAATATAATTTGCGAAGTTATCTAAAATTATCAGAGCATTTACATTTGCATCCTTACCCTTAAGGGAAGATAATCTACTAAAAAAAGCCTTATTCACTTCGTGGATCTCTTTGTAGTCATCAATCAAACCATTCAATTCCCAATCGGGCTTTTCGCCATCCTGACTTTTAAAATACTGTTTTACAAGATACATGGAAATGGCTCTGTAAATAGTTTCTTCTAAACTGGCAAAAGGAAGATGAAACCGGGTCATAGGTCTTAATTTGGAAAGAACTGGACATCCTGAAGTCACCATTATCATCCCCAGCAAAGAACTTACCCCTTTCTGCAAAGATGCTTTTTTGCTATATTCCCGTTGAGAAGTTGAAATCAGTACATTTGCATTTTCAAAGGATTTAGAATCCTTAAAAACTTCTACCATTTCAAGAATATTAGCAGCAACAGGACAATGTGGATTTTTCTCTTTAGCTAAAGGGCAATTAGGACATTTACGGAATTCAAGATCTGTCCAAGAGGGAAGTTCTGAAAATGGTTTGTGGATTAATTCTAAAGATTGTGAGTTTAACTGGATCTCGAAAATTTTAACCGAACCATCTTCTTTTGTGAACTTATAAGAAAATATCAATTTATCACTTTCTGTCATTCAAGCTCCTCATTTATAATACGATCAAAGATAGGATAAACAGCATCACAAAACCTATAATGGTTGGCAAGTATGCCTTCTTAACAAATTGCCAGTAACTTGTCTTAAAGTACTCAACTGTTACGGTCACACAAGGGTGAACCGGTGATATCATATACCCCAGGTAAACAGAAATATACATGATCACAAAAGCAAGTATCGTAAATTGATCAGTTCCAAATTTAGTGAGAAATATTGGAATTAAAATTGAAATTGCTAACTGTACCCGACCGGTTACAAAACTCAGGAGACCGGCTATTCCAATAATAAGAAAATTCATTGAAAATGAAAGTTGGGAAATCCTGTCTGAAATAGCTGTAGCTTGAAATATCCTGAGGAAAAGGAATATTCCAAGAATTATTAGAAAGTATCTCCATGGCTTCATTTCCTTCATTAAAGGCAGCAATTTGTTAAGCTTCATTTTTCCAAATAGGAAAGTAAGTATAAGTGTAATTGAAACTGCTATCACTAACGATGTTTCATCCATTAAGGGTGTACTTGTAAGAACTGTATGAATGATCGGTGCACTGAGAATAATAAATAATGGAACGAGTAATTTTTTAATATTGAGTTTATGAGGTCGGGGCATATCTCCCTTAATTGGATATAAAAAGAAAAAATAACCTAGAATGAATAGAACGAGAAAAATAGGGAAGATATACATCATTGCCCGGTAAACATTAAAGTTTCCCATTTTGCTGCAGGGCAGAAGTGCTCCTAACGGATAGATCAGAATTAGTATATGTCGGAACCAGATATTTATTGCAGTATAAGTTTCCGGCTTAATGTCGTCTCCGGATTTATTTAACATCGGAGCTGAAAGCAGTGCACCACCCGGAATTGGTAAAAGACCCATGAGAGCTGGAGAAAACCCAAGATAAACTTGTCTCTTAACTTGCAGATTATTAATAAGATCATCCATTAAACCGGACATTTTAAGTCCGCCACCAATAAGTGGGATAACTCCAACTGCTGAAGCAAGTAAAATTATTTTTTGATCTATTAACGTTAAATGTGTGATAATAAAAAGATCACGGTATGGAAGATTGATCGCTCCTAAAAATAATGCTCCTACGATAAGAGCGAGCCATAAGCTTTTTCTGGAAATGAACATGATTAAAACAATAGAAATAATAAAACTTAACCAGATCTGCATTAATCTATCCTTATTATCGCAGTTCTGGTTCGCGGACCATCGAATTCACAGAAATAGATTCCCTGCCATGTTCCCAGAAGGAGTTTACCATCACTGATGATTATATCCTGCGAACAGCCCACAATAGAACTTTTTGTATGTGCATCGGAATTTCCTTCCATGTGTCTGAATTCGGGAAGATTTGGGGATATCCTTTTCAGGGCGAAGATCAGGTCATGCTGCACATCAGGATCAGCGTTTTCATTGATGGTGACTGCAGCAGTTGTATGCGGGATGAAAATGGTAACTCTTCCTTCGGATATATTAGATTCTCTTACAAATTGGCTGATCTTGGAGGTGATATCTATAAGCTGTTCACATTCAGTTGTGTGTACGGAAATTTTTTTGATCATGAATATCCCTTCCTTAAATTATTTCAATTTTCAAAATCTTTAAAAGTTATTTTATGTCAAATCATATCATTTGTCTTGACGAATTATATCCAAATTCAGCAATTTAAATTGGAAACGCAATCTGACTGGAGGAGTAATGAAAAATCTGCATATCTCAGATAAAGATAAAATACTGACCGGTGTTTGTGCCGGAATTGGAGAATCATTTGGAATTAATGCCAACTATGTGAGAGGAGCTTTCCTCATATCGTTACCTTTTGGCTTTTCGGGATTTTTTATCTATCTAATTCTAGCAGTGATACTGCCGAAAGATGAAAAGAATCCGGATGTGATCGACATTAAAGCTGAAGAAGAGAAAACAAAGATCTGTAGAAGTTGGGATAAAAGAATGTTAGCAGGTGTCTGCGGTGGATTAGCTAAATATTTCGCTTGGGATGTAAGTTTGATCCGCATTACTTTTGTAATCATAAGTTTTGCCGGAGGGATCGGGATATTTTTGTATCTCTTCTTTTGGTTTATATTTCCTAACGAAGATTAAAAATATAAATATATTTTGGGGGAGTTATGCCAATTGTAACATTAGAAAATGCAGGTACATTAACAAACGAGCAAAAAACATTACTTATTGTAAAGCTCACAGATGTAGTTGTGGAAGTAACCAATAAACCTGCTGCTGCCGTTTATATAAGAATTGATGAAGTTCCCAGAGAGAATTTTGGTGTGGGTGGGAAGAGCCTGGGTTAATACAGAACTGTCAAAAGAGAGATTCTCAATCAAGTTGAGAATGACAATACCAATTTGTCATTCCCACGCAAGTGGGAATCTATCATGTTCCCAAGACAAACTTGGGAACGAGCGATGAATTCCATCCCGAGCTTGTGTCATCCTGAGCATAGTCGAAGGACGAGGGTGAAAGATTGCATGAGCTTAATGTGTTATATTGAATTGTGTGTCTTCGACTCCGCTCAGACTGACAATTCAGATTTTGGATAAATAATTAGTAAATCAAAGATATTTAGTTGAAAAAAGAATATTTTCACGGAGGAACAAAATGAAAATAAGTTTTATTGTATTCTTAATGGTAATTATCGTCTCACTCTC
>DAOUTP010000262.1 GCA_030626645.1 Candidatus Cloacimonadota bacterium | reverse complement strand
TATTGCATTTCTTTAATGAATCATGCTTTGATGGAAGTTGAAGGAAAACTATACCCAATTGGTCTTGACTTACGTCAAGCTAACGGTAGAGCGATTTTAGATAGAGATCTACTTGGAAAATGGGTTAATAAATGCAGCTTCCCAAAAGCTCTTGCCTGGCTTATGAAAGATAATGTTCTTCCACCTATCCTGAAATTCAGTGATAATTGTCTTGCCGTAGCCATGGGAGCAGCTCTTGTAACAAAAAGAAATAGAGCCGAAAATGTTACAGAAGAAGAACTCAAAAAATTAGTATTTGAACCATTTGCTAACCCGTTCCGAGTTTATGAACTCTGGAAAGATGTTGAATCTTTCCATGAAGTTATTAACAGTGGAGCTGAGTGTTATTGTTATAATTCTGCTTCATTTTGGAAATCATCCGATACTGACTTGGATGAGATAAAACTGAATACCTCCCTTACACTACAAACCGCAATACTTACAGATCAACTTAAATGGGAGAAGTGGGAAGTTTTACCAGGTGCGATGATCCCGACAAAAGAATCTATAGAAAAGATACTGCCCGGATATTATGATAAATATGACCCTAATAAACGAAATAATCCAAAGAATTATCTAGATCTATTAAAAAGCAGATTCAAACAACGAAGAGACTATCTAAAAAGTTCCGATCTCACGGCAAAACCTGAATTACTTAATAAACTATTAGAGGTTTTAGAAATCAACGCTGAATAAATTAGATATATTACAAAATTTAATAAACGCCGGCAATGAACTGCCGGCATTTTCTTTATAAACTTCATTAAATTATTTCACTGAGGTCAAATTTATTGACAATTTATTCATTTCTTATAAATAAGTCGTTATGTTACAAAATGAACCAAAAATTGATTTAGAAAAGGAGGAAGAATGAAAAACAAATTTTGGATTTTATTTCTATTAGTAATTGTAGTTTCAAGTTTCTGGGCATGCTCACAGAAGGATCCAGTCGGGATCAAACAGGTATTGATGAATGACCCTGATGGACATGCTCCGGTTCTTACCGATGTCCAATTATTTGGAGATAGCATTAAAGTGGAATGGATGGACAATACGTCACCAGACAGTCAATTCAAGATCTACCGCAAGATCTCGGATGGAGCTTTTACAGAAATTGCAACAATTGACTCCATGTATTTTGAGTATTACGATTCTTATGCATTTGAAGACAGCACTTGGATCACATATTATGTGGAAACGATTGCTCCAACTTACACTCAGCAATCAAATCATCTGGAATACCTTTATGGTTATGGAATTCCAATTACTATCAGTGTGACAGTGGATAATTATCCCGGTGAAGCATCATGGAATTTATATTGCTATCCAACAGCATCCTACTACTTTCCAAACGATCAAACTTTCAGCAATTCAAATGAAAATCAGACAGTAATTGTAGGTCTAGAGGATGGACATTATGCTGTCTATTGCTGGGATACATTTGGTGATGGCGGTATCGAAGGAATAGTAACGGATGAAGAATTAAATACACTAGTCGATTGGGATGATAATGACTATGGTTTTACAGGTCAATTCAGCTTTTGGGTAAATTAATGGGTAAGGAGTAATTAAAATGAAAAAAATATTAATTATTATAGCACTCACACTTTTAATGTTCAGTATGGTAAATGCTCAATCATCTTCTTTTAGGAATATAGCTTTGGGCACAATTATTGATGACGATCTGGATCTTGTTAATGACCCAATCGAACTTAAATTTGTGGAAGGAAGCAGATTATACACAAACTTGAGTAATTTAGTTAATTCAGGTGAAGAAATTCTTGCAAACAACAGCAGCGACACATTCTTGATAGGATATTCCACAAAAAATCCGTTTATAGAAAATTTTTGGAATTCTGTTTTTATCGAATTCCAAAAAACAAAAATGCCACATTATGTTCAGATCGATTCTGACTTAGATGGGAATAATGATATTGATGGATTTGGTTCATTAAGTGATGAATTCACCGGTTATTATGATTTGAATGGAGATGATCTTTATGATATCATCAGACAGATTTCTCAAGAGAGATCTGATTATGATGAAATAAACCAAATCGAATTTGCATTGAATAATACTTATGATGCAGGCAATTTTGTTATCGGAGCAAAAATCCATTACAATTCATACTCATCTGATGAAGATATTTCTTATGACATGAGTTACACATATCATGACATCGAGGAGAATTTTGACTATTTTACTGAAAATCAACTCGATGATTCAAGCAATCACTACCTGGATTCAAACTTTGATTTTCAGGCTTCTATACTTTTGCCGGATTTCAGAGGATACGAAGTTCGTGGTGATTTTATATTCATGAACCAGAATTATTCTTCTGACCAACAAGTTAATGATTATTATAGAGAAGATTACTTCGATCCTGATATTCCAGAGCTTGAGGATTTCAATATTGTTGAGGATGTGTATAAAAATGTAACAGAACGTCCCGGAAACGCATTTACTCTTGGGACTTCTATGAGAAAAACTTTTGTAAAAGCTGCACAAAGAAAAAATGATGGATATTGGAAGATCGGTGGTGATATTACGTTTGGTTCTTACGATTATTCTGTTCTAAGTGAAATAATACAAACTGATACAGAAAAATATTTTGATGGATTGGATACTCTTTTAACAGATTATCTTGAAACTGATATTGAAAATTCTCTACTCAAAGATAACGGAACTCAAAAAAGAACTCAATTCTCTTTAAATGGAAAGATAAATTATCCCTTCAATGAAAAAGTC
>DAOUTP010000028.1 GCA_030626645.1 Candidatus Cloacimonadota bacterium | reverse complement strand
TAATATCAGGGTTAAAATCTGCTACAACTTCTTTTGTAACTTCTATAAATGTATGAACATATTCTTCAACTTGTTCATTGGAAATATTATAGAATGTATTTAAACTGCGGGGATGAGTTGTGAAGCAGGGGAAATTGAAACTTAGATCAGGGTTTTCATTTTTAGTTTCATCGCACATAATTGTTTTTCTTTGGAATGAATAATTATTGTTATCTATTTCACAATCAATATCGATAACAAAAACTTCATGACCTTCTTTAATTAATTCCTGCGCAATATTCAAAGTGTAAATACCACTTCCTGAACCCTGCAACGGAAAATGGTTTATCAATAGAACTTTCATTAACTTTCCATATGGTCAGAAACATCAGAAGACTGATCTTTGGTATCAGAGAATTTCTGGGTTGTGTGCATCAGTCGTTCACTAAGTTTCTTTGATACGATCCATAAAAGTTTGGCAGAAAGTTCACAGTTATCTTTAAGCAGCTTTAGAAATTCTTTATTATTAACTTTCAGCAGATCAACATCTGAAGTTGCAATAACCGAAACCTTATGTTTTGCTCCAAAGAATATTGATGTCTCATTAAAATGATCACCGGGTTCAATTTTGGAAACTAAAATATCATTATCGGAGTTCTTTCTTTCCTTAATAACATCAAGTGTTCCCTGAAGAACTACGTAAACATTACTATCCATATCACCTGCTTTAAAAACATATTCACCCCTTATTAGGTTGATAATTTCTGAAATAAAGAAAATACTTCTCAGTTCCTTTTTAGTAAAATTCTTGAACATCTCAATTTGGCGAAGATGCAGATTTTTATGAATACTTGTTTTTTCCAACAATTTCCTCTTTTCGATCTGGTACTTATCAAATTTGATGATCTGTCCTTTTTTAATGATATCTTTTAGAGTATCTCCAAAAGATTTTGTTTGTTCTAAAGTTGCTCTCCATTCTTTCTGGAAACTGAGATAAGTTTCGAATGTATTATAGTGTGGGATCGCATCATATCTTGCTAGATAAATATTCTCAATTGTCCCTTTACAGGCTTCAACATCTCCATCTGCAAGGTAATTTAAAGCAAGGATTATATTAGTCTTAAAAATTTTATCACCTAGATCCGGTTTCATGAATGAACCGGGATAAGGATCAAAATCTTCCGGCTTGATCTCATGAAGATTAGTTTTATAGGTTTGCGTATCAAATTTGGATTTATCATATAGGAATCTAAAAATATCCTCTCTAAATCTTTTCCAGACCGGATGCTTTTTTGATGGAGGTAAATGTTTTATCGCTAATGTATTATCTAAAAAGAAATTGAAACCGAAGATCCGGGCATTAATTACATAATCTGTATCTTCACCCCGAGTAATTCGTGGATCGAAAGGAACAATTCGCATTAAATTTCGATGTATAACCATTGCTCCACCAAAAGCAAATGGTGTTTTCTTTAATCGAGGTTCACTACCAATGATCTTGTCAAATGCTTCCCGTTTCCCACCAAAACGATCCCAATATGTCATCCACGGAACAATATTTACTTTATCATAATACTCGTTATCTTCATTTAAATAATAACCAGCAACTCCATCGATTGTGTTTCCGTAAAATCTTTTTCCAATAAATTCTTTTGCTTTTGTTACGAATTTTGGGTCTTCAAATACTTCGTCATCATCAATTAATAGTGCAATTTCAGCATCCAGAATGTATGGAACAAAAATACACATATTCCTTATGTGAGCATAATTATCTAAACTTAAGACATCTTCACCGGAATAATCTTTATAAAGTTCCTTTTTAATGTTGGTAAGGGTTGTTTCAGTAAACAGGATCGTATCAACTGGAATATCCGCCTTGAGCAGCATTTTTTTCAATTTTTCTTTCATCGGTTTTTCATATTTTTTGTTTGTGGCAATAGCAATTATCACCAAAGTGAATTCATTATCTTCAAGAATATGCAGTGAGTCAAGAGTTCGTCCTAAAGTACCTTCTTCACTTACCGGTGTAGCATGATCAAAAACCTTATCACCTTCTTCCCATTCGCTATTAGGACCCGTCCAGTAGGTTGGAATTACCATATAAGTTCGCATGTGTTACTCCTTATTTAATAATCGTCTTAATTTCTTCCAGGCAAACATTAAATCTTCATAATGCTTAATATCGTCATCTAATTTTTTGTAAGCCAACTTAAAGGCTCTTGGTAATTTTAAAAACCTTTCATCATTAAAATACTCAGCAGCAGATCCACTGCCTATCAAGAGTGATTCATATCTCTGTTCTATATTAATTTCTTCTGCAGCAAGTGCATATTTATTTCTTATCCAATTGAAAAAAGGATTTCTGATCAGCCAGCCCATGCAGGCATAATAGAAACGATCCAAATTTTTCTGTTTGGTTATTTCAGGTTTATTAGGAAAATCACCAAAACAATTATGAAAAATAAGAAGATCAATATCAACACATCTTCCTAATCCATGAACTTCCGGTCCAAAAAGAGTATCTTCTCCGCGACCCAAAAAACACTCTTCATCGAGAATTAAATTTGTTGAGAAAAATGGTGGAATAATATCAATTTTAGAAAGATCAAGAGCCATGTTTCCGCCCAGAGCTTTTTGCGTATCGAAAATATTTTTGGAATGCATGTTTCTGGTAACGGGAGTATCTACACTGGAAATATAATAAAACCTGTCTTCCTTTTGAACACCACGAAGAAGTTCCATCAAATATGGAAAATTCATCTTGGGAATGATATAGTAACCAGTGTAATCACTTGTTGTTAATATGACATCATTTTCTATAAGGTATTTCATATGAGAGCCTATGAAATCAATATCAATGAAACTGTACTTCTCATCAGTAAATTCAGTTAATATCTTTGGATAAATATCAGTATCAAAAAACATGAGGTAATTAATTCCAAGCATCAATGCCGCGATAAGCACATAATTTCTAGAAGTTCCATAAGCTACCAAACCATATTTTTCTTTGTTTGGAGTCCCCAGAATTATTTTGATATCTTCTTTTGCTAAACCGAGTTCCAGTAAAAACGAGTTCAGCTTTGGAGCATTTCCTCTTTTAACAGTTGTAACCTGACATTTCCTCTGTAATGAGCTTAATACAGAAGGATCAATTTCATCTTCATAAGAAACTATCAAATGTTCAACTTTGTGTCCGTATTTTTTTGCATTATCAAGAAAGGAGTTAATTGGTTTTAAATGATTCAAATTTTTAGTAATAATACCGAATGCCTTTCTCTCATTTTTCATAGTTTGTCCTTCGTTTAACAATTAACCTGAATAATGTGATTTTGATTGTTGTCAAATTAAAATCAGTTTTTTGTTTACATCATGTTTGGAATTTCGATTCTATCATTCATTGAATACGAGATTTGGAAATGGAAGTGTGCTCGTTTTCATTGTTAAGTATTAACTATGAAATGCAGGATACATTAAAAAAAATAAGGCAGAAATTATGCAGAAGATTTCCAAAAAAATAAAGCAAAAATTAACATTGTTACCGGTTTCTTCCGGTGTATACATTATGAAGAATGCATCAGGTAAGATCATTTATATTGGGAAGGCAAAAGTCCTGCGGAATCGGATACGGTCATATTTTACTGGAACCCCAACAGACCCCAAAACAGCAGAGATGATTAGTAAGATAGCTGATCTGGATTATATCCTTACAAAAACAGAAGAGCAAGCACTTGTATTGGAAGCAAATTTAATAAAAAAGCACAAACCCAAATATAATATTCAGTTAAAAGATGATAAAAGTAAACCATTTATTAAAGTTACAATTAAGGAACCTTTTCCTCAAGTATTTGTTACAAGAGATCTCAAGAAAGATGGTTCTAAATACTTTGGACCTTATACCGATACAAAGGCTATGAGAAAGACTCTACGTATGCTGGAATGGATCTTCCCAATACGAACCTGTACAAGAAAAATTCCCCAAGGCAAACCTGTATTTAAACGATCTTGTATGAATTATCAATTGGGCAAGTGCCCTGCTCCATGTATAGGAAAAATCAGTATTGAAGAATACAGAAAAAATGTAACCGCAATGATTCAGTTTATTAAGGGTAGAAATAAAGATGTGTTAAGTGATTTTACTATACGCATGAAAGAACACTCCGATAAACTAAATTTTGAGGAAGCAGCAAAATTTAGAGATAAAATTGAAAATGTTCAAAAATTAAATAGATCGAAGAACATGTTTTTTACAGATGAAAAAAATCGGGATGTTGTCGGAGTTTATCAGGAGGGGAGCAAAGCTGCAGTTGCAGTTCTTAAGATACTTTCCGGGAAGTTGTTAAACAAAGAGATCTATGCACTTAATAATACAGATGGAACAACCCTCTCACAGATCATGGAAGCCTTTTTAAAACAATATTATTCATCAAAATTGGATGAGTTGCCTTTTCGTATTTTTCTGCAAATAGAACCCGATGATCTTGAAACTCTTAATAAATGGTTGAAAAATAAATTAATAATTCCCCAAAAGGGTGATAACAAAGCATTAATTTCTATTGCTCATGAGAATGCGTTTAATTTTGTAGAAGAAGAAAAATTAAAATATCTTAGAAAAAGCAATCGAACTATCTTCCCAATAAAGGAATTAAAGGATAAACTTAATCTGAGAAAGCTTCCCAGAAAAATGGTTTGTATTGATATTTCCACAATCCAGGGTACAGATACAGTTTCCTCATTGGTATTTTTTGAAAACGGAAAGCCAAAGAAGAAGAATTACCGGCATTTCATCATGGAAACTGTAAATGGGCAGGATGATTTTGCGTCGATGGAAGAAACAATGAGACGTTATCTAAATAAGATTGAGGAGAACGAGAAACCAGACCTGATAGTAATTGATGGTGGTAAAGGACAACTCAGCAAATCCAATAATATTTTAAAAGAGATGAAAATTGAAGATATTGAGATACTCTCTTTAGCTAAACGAATAGAAGAAGTATTCTTGCCCGGCATCAAAAATTCGATAATTCTACCACGTAATTCTTCAGCTTTGAGGGTGCTCGTTAAAATACGTGATGAGGCACATAGATTCGCCATCAATTTTCATAGGAAAAGAAGAAAAAAACGAACACTGACAAGTGAGCTTGATAAAATTATAGGAGTTGGAGAACAGACAAAATTCTCGCTTCTAAAGAAATTTGGTTCTGTAGATAATATTGGAAATGCATCATTAAAGGAGTTAATGAGCATTAAGGGTATCGGAGAAAAAAGTGCAAAGTTGATTCTTGAGTATTTATCTAAAAAGTAATTATTTGTTTGACACTTCTATCAATCCAAGATTTTTCAGACTATAAATAAATTAAGGGTAAGAAATATATAAATGAAAAAATTAATATTTTTGTTAATTTTACTTATAATGCACTTCTCCGCATTTGCATCAGTTATCGATAGTTTAAATACAGAGTTAAATAAATCGAATGCAAATAAGGGTATAATTTACAACCAGCTTTCTATAGAATATTTGAATATCTCTCCTGATAAAAGTATTGAATATGCAAAATCAGCTCTTGAGCATGCCGAATCTTATATCGAACAGGTAGATTTTACAAACCAAATAGGGGTAGCTTATGAGTATTCAGGAAAATACCCAGAAGCACTTCTTAAATACCATGAAGCATTAAAGATAGCTGAATCAAATTCATATTCCAAGGGTAAAGGGATCGCTTTGCTTAATATTGCTATTGCCAAAACGCAATTAGCAGATTATGATAATGCTCTTGATTATGTTTTGAGGGCTATTAAGATCTTTGAAACCGGAATTGACAAAAAGCATTTAACAAGTGCTTTAAACAATCTTGGAAATATATATTTGCTAATGAAAGATCCTACCCAAGCGCTTCACTACTATAATATTGTTTTAAAGATCAGATTAGAATCAGGAGATGAACCCGGGATTGCCAAAATTCTTCATAACATTGCATTAGTACATATTGAGCTAGAAGAGTTGGATAAAGCTTTAGATTTTCTTGAGCGTTCTTTGGAAAGCATGCAAAAAATTAATGATAAATTCGGTATGGCATATTGCTATAATAATTTATCTAGTATTTATCATTCAAAAGAAGATTATCAAAAGACAATTGACTACAACTTTATGGCACTGAATCTTTTTGAAGAAATTGAAAATCCTGAAGGTATTGCCTATACATGTAATCTTCTTGGATCTACTTTTTTGTCGATGGAGCGTTACCAACAGGCTTTTGATCAATTTAAGAGAAGTATGAAATTAGCTAAAGAGATGACTTTGACAGATTTAATCTCAGAAAATTATAAGGAATTGTCAATTTATTATGCAGCAATTGGAGACTATAAACAAGCTTTCACTTGTCTTAAAATGCATATGGCAAAGAACGATTCCATTTATTCAGAAGAAAAAAGTCAGAAAATTGCAGAATTACAAACTAAATTTGAAATTGAAAATAGAGAAGAAAAGATCAATAGATTACAGGAAAGTAAAACTTATCAGAAAAAAATTACAACAATTTTAGTTCTTGGTTTAATATTTGGTTCGTTAGTTTTAGCATTTCTTTATTTTTTATATAGAGAGAAACTAACTGAAATAAGCACAAGAAAAGAAGCAGAAGAAAAATTACTAGATAGCGAGCATAAATTCCGACAACTAACCGAGAATATATCTATTGCTGTATTTACCTTCAATATGGAGGGCAGATTTACTTACGTGAATCCTTCTACTGAAAAGATAACCGGATTTTCTGAGAAGGAACTTCTTTCCATGAAATTCTTTGATATTGTTCATCCAGAACATCGGGAACAAGTTATGACCAGAGGATTTAATCGTATCAAAGGAGAAGAAGTTGTTCAGCAATATGACTTTAAGATTATTACTAAGCAAGGTGAAATCAGGTGGATAGAGATATTTAATAGTAGGACTACGATAGACGGTTTAGTAGTAGTTCTGGGAACAGCAACTGATATTACAGATCGAAAGAGTGCAGATCAAAGAATTCGCGAAAGCGAAGGAAAATATAAATATTTGGTTGAATCTATTGAAGAAGGCATGGTTATTGCTGATGAATTAGAGAATTTTACTTTTTATAATGAAGCTGCAAGAAAAATATTTGGTTACAATGATAAAGAGATGAATACAATGAATTTTGAGAAATTAGTATCACCAGATGATTTTAACCGATTGAAAGTAGAAACTGATAATCGTTTAAAAGGTCAAAGCTCAAAATATGAAATAGAAATTATACGTAAAGATGGGGAAAAAAGGCTTATCTCTGTAACCGCAAGTCCACTGTTTGATCATGATGATTATACAGGCTCTATCGGGATTTTTGTAGATATCACAGAAATTCGCCAGGCGGAAGAAAAAATAAAATCTCAATTACGCGAGAAAGAAGTAATGCTGCAGGAAATTTATCATCGTGTTAAAAACAACCTTCAAATCATCTCAAGTATGTTGAAATTACAAGCATCTTACATAGATGATGAATATGCAATACAATTATTCCGAAATTGTCAGCATCGTGTTAAATCTATGTCACTGGTTCATGAAAAACTATACAAATCAAGCGATCTTACTAACATCTCATTCAAGGATTATACTAATTCACTTATTAAAAATTTATTCCATTCTTTAAATATTAACAGCAACCGAATAGGTTATGAACTTGATATTAAAGATGTAAATTTAGATATAACAATTGCTATACCATGTGGATTAATAATTAATGAACTGATCACAAATGCACTAAAATACGGCTTTCCTGAAGATAAACAAGGTATCATAAAAGTATCAATGACAAAGCTTGATAATGGAAAATTGAATTTAACAGTCTTGAACAATGGGGTTGATCTACCTGAAGATTTTGATATGACAAATTTAAGCTCTTTTGGAATGCGGCTTGTAGATATTCTTAAAGATCAATTAGGGGCTGAATTGAACATTGAAAGGAAAGACGGAGTAGCCTTTAGTCTCACTTTTTCCCAAAACGTTTAATCTGATAGGGGGGAGTTATGCAATATAAGAAGTATCTTCTACTACTGTTGTTGATAATTCTATCTACAAAACTACTTGCGATAACGAAAATAGACAGCCTGGAAGCTGTTCTGAACGAAGTTGATGGGAAAAAAAGGATAGCTGTTTTAAACAAACTTTCATTACTATATAATAAAATAAATCCAGAAATCAGTTACGATTGTGCAGCACAGGCTTTTGAACTTGCAAAGAAGGAGGAGGATAATAAGGGTGTAGCAGACGCATTGAATAATATTGGTCACTATTTTAGAATGACTATTGATTTTGATAAAGCACTTGAAAATTTCCAACAAGCTCTTGATATCTATCGTAAATTAAAAGGAGATCATGATATTGCAAATATCTATGATAATATTGGTCATATCTACTGGTATAAAGGTGATTTCCCTATTGCTTTAGATTACTATAAACGTTCATTAGGAATGTTTATCGCATTGGATAACCCCCGAAGACAATCTTTATCTTATAATAACCTCGGAAGCGTTTATTTCCGATTGGGAATGTTTGATGAATCAATGAATAATTATCTCAAATCTTTAAGCATTAGAGAAGAAATGAATGATCCAAAGATACATTCCACATTGAATAATCTTGGGAATATTTATGTGCGGTTAAGTGATTATGAAAAAGCATTAGAAATGTATAAAAGATCATTGGAATGCAAGTGTGATGAGAATATTGAAACTCAGTCTACATTAAATAATATTGGAAATATCTATTTAAAGCAAAATGATTTTGATAGTGCATTAAGATACCTTTCGGAAGCACTAAAGATAAATGAAGATAATGAGGATGAAAAAAGAATTGCTACAAGCTTGAATAATATCGCTATAGTTTACGAAGCAGAAGGAAAAGTAGACCAGGCGTTGTATAATTATCAAAAAGCACTTGAGCTCAAGAAAAAAGTAGGTGATAAATATGGATATGCCAATACTGCTAAAAACCTTGGAGATTTATTCCTCACGAAACAAGATTATAAACAAGCTGATTTTTATCTACAGGAAAGTTTAAAAATTTCACAAAATATCAAAGCACGTGATATTACAAAAGATATCTATGAATTGATGTCTAGGAGCTATTATAGTATCAATGATTTCCAAAATGCATATTTATACAAAAACTACTATTCAAATTTAAGAGACTCACTTTTTAATGAAGAAACCAGTGATAAAATTGCTCAATATAGTACAAATTTTACAATTGAGAAAACATTGCGTGAAAAGGAAATGCTGATAAAAGATAATCAGATTTATAAATTACAACTGGAAAAAAATAAATCTTGGTGGATTACATTAATTTTATTGGTATTATTTTTTATTATAATTGCAATTTTACTATATGTTAATAACAATAAAAAGAAAAAATTAAATAAACTACTTGCAGAAACAAATGAGATTTTGGAAAAAAAAGTAGCACTTAGAACATCTGAACTTGTTGAAACAAATGAAAATCTCAGAAAAGAGATCACAACTAGAAAGGAGACCGGTAACAAACTGAAATTATCACTCAAAGAGAAAAATATTATGCTTAAGGAGATACATCATAGAGTTAAAAACAATCTCCAGATCATTTCCAGCATTCTCAGTATCCAGTCTAGATCTTCAGAAAGTGAAGAATCTATTAAAATGTTTACGAATACTCAAAACAGGGTTATATCCATGTCCTTGGTACAAGAACAATTGTATTCATCTGATGACCTGGCATACGTAGATTTTAATCAATATGTTAAATCGTTGATTGATAATATTTTCAGAGCATATAGTATTAGTACTTCTAAGATGAAAACTATTATTAATATTAAGGATATCAATTTAAATATTAACACAGCAATCCCTTGCGGTCTGCTTATCAATGAGATAGTTACAAATGCGATTAAACATGGCTTTGCAGGTAAAGAAAAGGGTGAGATAAGGATAAATATGGAAATAGATGAAGATAATTATTTCCATCTTGAGATAAGTAATAATGGAGTAAGTTTACCTGACGGAATCGATTTGAAGAATCCTGAGTCTACCGGATTGGAGCTTATTAGAATATTAATTATACAACTTTCTGCAGACGTTGAATTAATAAACGGAAATGGTGTATTATACAAATTGAAATTTAAAAAATTAAAAAATTGAGGAACCTATGAAAACAAAAAGTAAAATTATGGATGTAAAAGCTATCGAACGCTCAATGAGAAGGATTGCACTGGAGATCGTGGAATACAATAAATCGATGGAGAATGTGTATCTGGTTGGAATTAGAAGCCGTGGAGTTCCCATGGCAGACAGACTTTCCAGATACTTAAATGAGATCGAAAATCTGGATGTGAAAACAGGAATTATTGATATTTCGTTATATAGAGATGATCTATCTAAAGTTGCTGAAAATCCTGTTCATAATGGTACTCATATCGATTTTGAAGTTGAGAATGCCAAGATAATTCTTATTGATGATGTGCTTTATACCGGCAGAACCGTACGAGCTGCGATTGATGCTGTTCTGGATATCGGCAGACCAAAAGAGATACAACTATGCATACTCATTGATAGGGGACACAAAGAGCTTCCAATTCATGCAGATTACATCGGAAGATCTGTACCAACCTCCAGTGAAGAGATCATCAAAGTTTCTTTCATGGAAACAGATAACGAAGAAAACGTAAAAATTGTAACAATAGATTAATAGCTACAATCAAACATTTTATAGCACTCCCAAAATGGGAGTGCTAATTTTATTTGACAAATAAACACATTGAATTAAATTATCTCAGAAATTAATAAAACTTAAAGGAGATAGAAATGACAGAAAAAAATACTGGAAAGTTATCGATCCACACAGAAAATATCTTTCCAATAATTAAAAAATGGTTATATTCGGAGCATGACATTTTTTTGCGTGAGTTAATATCAAATTCTATAGATGCAATGAATAAGCGTAAAGCAATAGAAAGCGATATTACTGATGACCTTAAGATCGAAATTAAGATCAACAAGAAGCAAAGGACAATTCAGGTGATAGATTACGGTTTAGGAATGACAGCAACTGAAATAAAGAAATATATCAATCAAATTGCATTTTCCGGTGCTGAAGATTTCGTTGAAAAATTTAAAGATAAACAATCTACAATTATCGGGCATTTTGGACTTGGATTTTATTCCAGCTTTATGGTCGCTAAAAAAGTTACAATTTATTCACTTTCCTACAAAAAAGGAACTAAACCTACATTTTGGGAATGTGAAGGAGAAACAGACTATTCTGCTTCTGAAGGTAAAAGAAAAACAATTGGAACTACTGTAACAGTTTATCTAAATAAGGACAACGAACAATATCTTGAAGATAGCAAAATAAAAGAACTTATTGAAAAATACAGTAATTTCATGCCGTTCCCAATTTATTTAAATAAAGAGAAGGAACAGGTAAATCAGACTGAAGCATTGTGGCTGCGTAAACCTAAAGATGTAACAGAAGATGAATACAAAGAGTTTTACAAGCAGTTATTCCATGATTATACCGATCCGCTTTTCTGGATACATCTTAATGTTGATTTCCCATTTAATTTAAAAGGAATTCTCTATTTTCCAAAAATCAAGAATCAGATCGAACTGAATACGGGAAAGGTTAAACTATTTTGTAATAATGTTTTTGTAGCCGATGATCTTAAAGGAATAATCCCTGAATTTTTACTGCTTCTCAAAGGTGGAATTGATATTCCCGATATTCCCTTGAATGTTTCCAGAAGTTTCTTACAGCAAGACCAACAGGTTCAAAAAATATCTAAATTCATCATTAAAAAAGTGGCTGACAGTCTGAAAGATATCTTTAAATCCGATAGAAAAAAATATGAAGGATTCTGGGAAGATATTAACCAGTTCATCAAATACGGTGTTCTTACAGATGAAAAATTTGCTGATTCCATGAAAGATCAACTGATCTTTAAAACTACCGATGATGATTATGTAACAATTGAAGATTATAAAACCAGAAATAAATCTGATGATAAACCTCAGAAAATTTATTACGCACAAAGTGAAGATACTCAGGTTTCTTATTTAAGATTGATGAAAGAGCAGGGGATAGGCGTTATTTATTCAAATTCGGTTCTGGATAACCACATTTTTCAGCAACTGGAAATGAAGAATAATGAAGTTACTTTTGTCCGTATCGATTCAGAGATCAATGAAAATCTGATCGATAAAAAAGATGCTGCGAAAACCAAGGATTCAGAAGAAATTGAGATGATCTTCAATAATGCTTTAAATGATAATATCGAAGCAAGCTACAGCAAAGATGATTACGCAGCCTTCCTCAAAAAGCACCCCAAAGCTGCAACAACTTTGACTCCATTCATCACTACAAAAGATGATTATACAAAGATAAAACCTTATGAGATTTCATCTTCCGTAAAAGAAGAATTGGGTGAAGAAGCATTTAATGATATTGTGCAGAAAGCATTTATTGAAATTAAAACAGAAACAAAGCATCTTAAATCTAAAGATATTCCTGCCATGATAGTCTTTAATGAATTTATGCGCAGATTCCAGGAGATGAACATGATGAATCAGCCCGATGGAGGAATGGATATGCTAAAGAATCATACTCTCATAGTTAATCCGGAGAACAAAATCATCAAGAAGATCCTACAGCTAAATAAAAAAGATGAGAAGAAAAAAGTTAAATTTCTTACAAAACACATTCATGATCTTGCAATGTTGGAACAGAAAAGATTTACCGGAAAGGAACTTCATGCATTTATCGAAAATGCTAATAAAGTACTGGGAATGATAAAGTAAGTTTTTTACCGCTAAGAGATATAAATACAAAGCCTTCTAAGTTTGAATACTTTAAGAAGGCTTTTTTTATTTTACCACCTCACCCTCAGTCCCTCTCCTAGCGTAGGCGAGGGATGTCGGAGAAAATATATAAGAAACTGTCTTTCTACTATTTCATTACACAGCGGGAGCTGTGTAACGAGGATTTTTACCACCTCACCCTCAGTCCCTCTCCTAACGT
>DAOUTP010000137.1 GCA_030626645.1 Candidatus Cloacimonadota bacterium | reverse complement strand
CCATTAATCACTTCATTTATTGTTCCATCTCCACCTGCAGCGATTATGACCGTTCCTACATTATTACATAATTCTTCTGCTAATTCTATCGCATGTCCAATTCTTTCTGTTGTATGGATTTCGTAATTTAAATTATTCTCATCTAAGAATTTTATTATGATCGGAAGTTTTTTAAGTGCATTCCCCTTTCCTGCCGTAGGATTGAAGATCACAGAAAAATGTTTGATATCAGAAATTCCCATATTTTACTCCTTCTCTTGTATTTCAATTATTGTTTTAGTTGAACCGGGGAGACCGTTCAAGCCTTCATATCTCAAGAATAAGCCATCTGAAACTTGATACCAGTAATAACCATGCCATAACTTTGATAGCACGCCAGCAGAGCTAATTTTAACTTTTACGGTATGAAACAGTTTCCCATTGATAGTTATATCTTCAATGTTATCTTTTTCTGCTTGCATTTTCACACTTTTGAATTTATCCATTCGTACGATCCAAAATTCGATTTTCTCACTTTCCCCTAACGCAAACTCTGATAAAGAATATGACATCGATTGTTTCCAGGGATTCTCATCAATTTTAATTGTTTTGTCGATAATATTATCAGCTGCATTTCCTATTACAGTTATGCTTTTTCCATCTTTAATTGCAGAAAGATCAATATTATTAATGCTGTCTTTATAAGTGAATTTTTGAGTAGTTCCATCCAAATTGTAATAATTAATCTGCTCTTCCGCTTCATGTCTGTATATATAGAGAATAAGCGAATCTGTGATTGCTGTGCTGAATGATGAATAATATATATCTTCACCTATTGCTATCTTGTAATCGTTAGTGATTTCACTAAAAAGTAGAATTGGAAGTAGCAAAACAAAGAGAAGACCTTTTTTCATTAATTAACCGGAATAAGTTCAGATATGGGAAGTTTGAAAAGTTCCATCTGCTCGCTGGTGATAATGAGATCATCTCCATCAAAGCAAATAGCTTCACATTGATTTGCAGTTATGGGCAGCCAGCTAATTTTACCATTAAAATAATCTCCATCCTCAGCTTCAAATACCCAAACGTTATTATATGTAAGAACAGCAAGCTTTGTTCCGTCAATTGACGCATCGGCAGCAGTTACCATTCCACCAATTTCAAATGTTCCGATTCTTGTTATAGGATTGATCTTCAGTTGATCTAAACTATCGAACCGGTAGAGATGTGTTTGAGTATCGGCACGGTGTTTAGTGAGAAGATACAAATTATCTTTTGCCCAGAAAACAGCTTCGCAATCATAATTATTTGGAACAGCAGGAAATGCTTTTTGTTCAGGGTAATAAAAATTAATTGTTTGGAAAGAAGTTGTGTTTCCGGTTGCATATGGAAAGGGATCTTTAATAACATGAATTGCCAGATCTTTTCTAGTGTTGAAATTATTTCCCGTATCACAAATATATAGATTTCCATCATTATCAACAGCCATCTCTTCCCAGTCGATATTTATAGTGTTACCGATAAATATTCCACCGTCTTTTTCTTTGTACCATTCTGCTCTGTATAATTCACCTTTGCTGTTAAAGGGGAAGATGCGGTTATTGCATCCTGAATCGTTCAACGTCCAATATACATCATCCCAAACTCGGCTTTTCACAATTGCAGATGACTCTTCAATGTCTGCAAAATCGAATGTTGCGTAAGGTGTTAGTTTAACAGTTTCTTTTTCCGGAAGTGTTACTGAGATTACTTGCGAAGATAAAATTGTGATACTGATTATTAAAATTGTGGTCATGATTATTTGTTT
This sequence comes from Candidatus Cloacimonadota bacterium, assembly GCA_030626645.1. GTDB lineage: Bacteria > Cloacimonadota > Cloacimonadia > Cloacimonadales > TCS61 > Tenebribacter. The sequence goes on along the minus strand of DAOUTP010000137.1, from coordinate 3,612 downwards.
CATGGTTGCTCCTTATAAAATGTTAAATGCAATCTTGCAAAAATATCTAAATGAATCTTCATTACAAAATATACTTGCTCAAGTCTTCGTTCTTAATGATCTTATCAAGTTTATTATGAACTGTGGTTTTAGTAATATTAACCGATTTAACTTTAGGATCCGGCATATTGAAAAGGTGATCATCCAAGAGGGAATTCATGATCGTATGAAGTCTTCGTGCTCCGATATCTTCCATCTTCACATTTGCCTTGGCAGCAAAATTTGCGATCTCTTCAACAGCTTCTTCGTTGAATCTAAGTTTAACATTCTCTGCTTTGAACAGTGCAATGTATTGCTTAGTTAAAGAGTTTTTCGGATAGAGCAGAATTTTATGCAGATCATCTTTAGAAAGACTGTGCAGTTCTTCGCGGATTGGGAAACGTCCCTGTAATTCAGGAATAAGGTCAGAAGGTTTGGAAGTAGTAAAAGCTCCGGCTGCTATGAACAGGATATGAGAAGTATCAATAATTCCGTATTTAGTTGGAACGTTTGAACCTTCTACAATAGGGAGGAGGTCGCGCTGAACACCACTTCGTGATACATCAGCTCCAGTTCTATTTTCATTCCCAGCTATCTTATCAATCTCATCAATGAATATTATTCCATTATCTTCAACCCGTTTTTTAGCTTCTGTTTTTACGATTTCGGGATTAACAAGTTTGCCTGCTTCTTCTTCAACCAGTAATTTATAAGCTTCATTAACATTAACTTTCTTCTTCTTCTCACTTCTTTTTAAAGGCATGATGCCAGCCATTATCTCACCAATTGGTAGTTCAAAACTTTCGGTTCCTGTATGAGAAAACAAATCAATATGTGGAGCGCGTCGTTGGGAAGAAATTTCAACTTCCCTGTTATTCAGTTCTCCAGTATCAAAAAGTGTTTCCATTTTTTTGCGGATGCGCTGATATCTATCTTCTTTTTTCTTAATCTCCTCTTCTGTATCTTGTGGATTAAGCGGATTCTTTGGATAAAGGATATCAACAATCCGCTTACGAGCATTAACTTTTGCCTGAACTTGTACCCGATTTGTCATCTCAGTGCGAACATCGTTTAAAGCTATATTCATCAGTTCGCGTACCATGGATTCAACATCTCGCCCAACATATCCAACCTCTGTAAATTTGGAAGCTTCAACTTTAATAAATGGAGCCTTTGCCAGTCGGGAAAGCCTTCGTGCAATTTCTGTTTTTCCAACACCGGTCGGCCCGATCAGAATGATGTTATTAGGCATGATCTCCTGCTGGAGTTCACCTTCCACTTGCTGTCTTCTCCAACGGTTACGTAAGGCAATTGCCACAGCGCGTTTTGCTTTGTCCTGTCCAATTATATATTTATCAAGTTCTTCTACAATTCTAATTGGTGTGAATTTTTTCATTAAAGTTCCTCAATCATGATATTGTTGTTTGTATAAATGCAGATTTCAGATGCGATCTTTAAAGAGCGTTCCACGATTTGGGAAGCAGTGAGATTTTTATTATCAACCAAAGCTTTTGCTGCTGCCAGCGCATAATTACCACCTGAGCCTATTGCAATAATATCATCATCCGGTTCCAGTACATCTCCGGTTCCGGAAACCAAAAGAAGCGTTTTCTTATCCGCTACTATTATCATCGCTTCTAATCTACGCAGCATTTTATCTGAACGCCAGTCCTTTGCCAGTTCAACTGCGGCTCGCTTTAAATTCCCTTTGTATTCTTTTAATTTTCCTTCGAATTTCTCGAATAATGTAAAAGCATCTGCAGTTGCACCGGCAAAACCTGCAATTACTTTTCCATCGTATAATGTTCTGATCTTTTGTGCAGTTGCTTTTACTACAGTATGCCCTAAAGTAACCTGTCCATCACCACCGATAGCCACTTTACCTTTGAGTTTAACACCCAATATAGTTGTGCCATGCATATCCTTCATTATACGATCCTCATATTATTTATTTGGATTATCTTTATTCTTTTCTTCTTGCTCTTTCATTTCTGCTTCTTTTTTTGCTTTTTCTGCCTTTAGCTTTCTCTTCTCTGCCGCTTTCTTTTTAGCTTCTTCCTTTTTTGCCATTTCTTCTGCTTGTTTAATTTCATCATTTATAACTTTGATCTTTAGAAATTGTTTTTCTACAATTTCTTTATCAGACCCGCTAATAAATGGCAAACTTAATTCAAATATTTCTTCAGCATCGAGTGTTTCCTTAATTAGCAATTCATCTGCTAAAGTCTCTAAAAGTTTACGTTTATTATTGAGGATCTCTAAACTTTTTTTATGAGCATCTGTAATTAGACATTTAATTTCACTATCGATAATTTTAGCTGTTTCTTCACTTATCTGATCGTGTTGTGAAATATCTCTACCAAGAAACATCTGAGTTTGCTTTTTTGCTAATGTAATAGGTCCCAGCTTTTCGCTCATTCCCCAATTACAAACCATCTGTTTTGCAATTTCCGTAACTCGCTCAATATCATTGGTAGCACCTGTAGAAACATCATTGAATATGATCTCTTCAGCCGCACGACCTCCCAGTAATCCTATTAATGATTGTTCCATATAACTTTTGGAATAATAAGATTTATCGGTTTGCAGAAAATGAGTAGCTCCACCTGTAAAACCTCTGGGAATGATCGTTACTTTGTGTATTGGTTCAACCTTGTTTAAAAACATTGAACAAAGTACATGTCCAATTTCATGGATTGCGGTTATTTTTTTATCTTCTTCTGTAATAACTTTACTCTTCCTGGCTTTTCCTAATGTAACCTTATCTTTTGCTTCTTCAAAATCGCTCATCTCGATCACCTTTTTACCAGTTTTAGCAGCCAGTAAAGCCGCTTCATTAACCAAGTTAGCAAGATCTGCGCCACTGAACCCAGGTGTAACACGAGCAATTATATTTAATCTCACGGCAAGGGAGATAGGTAATTTTCTTGTATGTACTTTCAATATAGCTTCTCTGCCTTTTATGTCCGGTAAGTCCACGACAATCTGTCTGTCAAAACGACCTGGACGAAGTAATGCAGGGTCAAGAACATCAGGTCTATTCGTGGCAGCGATAATAATAACTGAATCATTAGGATCGAATCCATCCATTTCAACCAGTAATTGGTTTAAAGTCTGTTCTCTTTCATCGTGTCCTCCACCAAGACCAGAACCGCGATGTCTTCCAACTGCGTCTATCTCATCAATAAAAGCAATGCATGGGGCAGTTTTTTTAGCATTGGCAAACATATCACGAACACGTGATGCTCCAACTCCAACGAACATCTCAACAAAATCGGAACCACTAATACTATAAAATGGAACTTTAGCTTCTCCTGCTACTGCTTTTGCAAGTAAAGTTTTACCTGTTCCGGGTCTTCCAAGAAGTAGAACACCACGGGGAATCCTGCCGCCCAGTCTCTGGAATTTCTTAGGGTCTTTTAAAAAATCAACTATTTCTTCCAATTCTTCTTTTGCTTCATCAACTCCGGCTACATCTTCAAATGTTACTTTAGTTTTTCCATTAGCATTAAGTTTAGCTTTGCTTTTCCCAAAACTGAATGCCTGGCTTGCTCCACCTCTCATTCCACGCATCAGGAAGATCCAGATTCCAAT
>DAOUTP010000254.1 GCA_030626645.1 Candidatus Cloacimonadota bacterium | reverse complement strand
TTGAACTTCCATTTACTAATTGCATTTAGACTACTGAATTCCAATTGCGGGTTTGCTTTTTGTATAACAACAATATTTGTGACAGATCCATCTGGAAGGACATCGAATTTCAACTTAACTTTCAAACTTTGCTGCACACCTTCAGGATAAGTTGGAATTACCTCAGTTAATCTTTTACGGTTTGTAATTTCACCTTCCAGAATATAAGGAGAATCACTTTCACTTTCCCCAAAAAGCCTGTCTGTGAGTGAGTTCAAATATTCATCATTTGTAAGAGCAGCAGTATCTTCAGCATTACTGATCTCTGATGTATTTATGAAATTTTCATCTACCTTGCTTTTAATTTTTGTTTGGGAATTTCCAATTTTATTGTTCATGTCAAGTTGATTGAATGCAGTTTCTTCATGTTCGGGTATGTAAACCGGTTCTTCTGATTTGGAAAACGTTTTTGCCAGATCCACTTTTTTAGGGATCAGATTACTCATCCTACCAATATCTTGTGTATCTGATGTTTTGGCAGATTGAGATAATGGTGAAATAAATCTTTCATTATTTGCACTTTCATTAAAACCAAATTCGATAAACTCAATACGTTTATACACACTATCCGGTAAAATTGAAAAATGGATAAATATAGCAATTCCAATTAGGATTAGATGGAAAAGAATTGAAGTAAGAATCCCTATATTTTTTTCACTCATTTTACTTTTTAATTTCCTCGACTTGAATTTCAGTTGCAATGAAAAATCTATTCGTACCGGATAATTTGGCAATATCCAAAAGTTTTACTACATTTTTTAATTGTACTGTCTCATCAGCTCTAACCACTACAACCTGCTCGGGGTCTTCAATTAGTTTTCTGTTCAATACTGCAGGAAGTTCTTCCCAGCCTACAATTTCATTATTGATAAAAACTTCATTATTTTTTGTAAGCGTAAGACTGATGTTTTTATTGAATTCATTCTGTTGGGAATTTGAGCCGGGTAGATCAACCTTGATACCGGAGTGTGTGATAAAATTTGAAGAGATCAAGAGGAAAATCAGCAGAAGAAAGATTACATCAGTAAATGAGATCAATCCGATAGATGAGATCCGCTTTTTCTTCGTTTTAATTATCATCCTTCATACCTCTAATATTATAGATAAATTCATTAGTGTTCTCTTCTAATTCGTGAGCTAGATCTTCAACTTTTCCGATCAGATAATTGTAAAATAGTATCGTAATTATCCCTACAGTAAGACCTCCAATCGTTGTTATCAAAGCTTCCCAAATACCATTTGCCAGCAAACTTATATCAACTCCACCACCAGTTTCACCTAATCTCATAAAAACTTTTACCATACCGGTTACAGTTCCTAAAAAACCGATAAGAGGTGCTATTGCTGCAAAAGTAGCCAGTGTCCCAAGATTTTTTTCCAGGTAATGGATCTCTTTGTTTACAGCAGATTCAATTGCTTCTTTTGTTTCAACCATTCCCCTATCTAAAACACTTATCGCTTTTGCAATTATATTAGCGATAGGGCTGCTATTTCGGTCTTCACACATACGAATTGCTATCTCAAGTTTCTTCTCACCAAGATATCCATAAACTTCCTGCAAGAATTCCTCTTCGTTTTTGTGTGATTTTTTTAGCTTGATCAATCTCTCTATTATTATTGATAATGCTGCTATTGATATGATAAATAAAATTATCATTAAGAAACCACCCTTCGATGCTATCGAAAACAAGCTGGTTTCCACCGGTACGTCAGCTGCCAAAACTATTAAATTCATCATTCCTCCTCACAAAATATGTACGCCGATGAGATGGAATCTGTTAATATTGTCAAATTATCTTTTTTTGAACTCTGTTGAAGTTGAACTGGAAAGGTTTTATTTGACATTGAACTGGATAATTCAATCATATCCGCAGTTAAATAAATAGGGAAGAATATGAAATCTAACAGTTATGAGAACTATTATGGAATAACCACTTTCGGTGAGAGTCATGGAAAAGCAATTGGAGTAGTTATAGAAGATGTGAAACCTGGAATTGAATTCCCAATAGCTAAGATCCAGAATGCCTTGAACAAGCGTAGACCGGGCACAGGAAAATTCTCTTCCACAAGAAAAGAGATAGATGAACTTCAGGTTTTATCAGGTGTATTCGAAGGCAAGACTACAGGTATGCCGATCTGTTTAATTATTTATAATAAAGATGCACGTAATAATGATTATGAACATTTAAAAGACCTGTTTCGCCCCGGACATGCGGATTTCTCCTATTTTAAAAAATTTAAGATCTATGATCATCGCGGTGGTGGAAGAGCTTCCGGTAGAGAAACAATTTCACGTGTTGCAGCATCCGGATTAGTTGAGAGTATTTTAGAAGACATCAAAATAAATATTTATCCAATAAAAATTGGGAAATTTGAAGTAACTGAAATTGATAGTTCCTTCACAAATGAATTATTATGGCGAGATAAAACAAATTACGAAGATCTAATTGAGTATTTGAATAAAATAAAAAATGAAGGGAACTCGATCGGCGGAATTGTAGAGGTGAAGATCTTAGGATTACCTGCTGGATTAGGAGATCCCGTATTTGAGAAACTTGATGCCAACCTGGCAAAAGCTATCCTTTCGATAGGAGCAGTGAAGGGAATTGAATTTGGGGATGGCTTTGAACTTGCTGCATTGAAAGGTAATGAAGCTAATGATCAGATGAATGAAGATGGATTTATCACAAACCATAACGGTGGGATCATAGGTGGTATCAGTACTGGAAATGATCTCATCTTTCGGTTTATAGTCAAACCAACACCTTCAATTAATGTAACTCAGAAAACAGTTACTAAAGATAATAAAGAAATTGAATTCAAATCTTTAGGAAGACAT
>DAOUTP010000160.1 GCA_030626645.1 Candidatus Cloacimonadota bacterium | reverse complement strand
CTTTAATCTTGGTTTTACACCCAAACTTGCTTACCGTAATCTGGCTGATGAGAATGGAGTTGGATTTGGAGCGGATATTTCTACTTTCTTCATGTTGTCAGAAAAAACTATCTTAGCAGTTAAATTAAGAGATTTCTTTTCAACACAGATACTCTGGGGAAATGGAACTCATGAAATCGTAAATCCATCTTTGGATTCCGAGATAAATCATAGTTTCATTCTTCCTGTTTTTAAGTGGAATTCTACAGCTTATCTTCGCACAGAGATCTTTGCTGAGGGAAGAGATACATCTTCTTCTGTTGCGCTTGGACCATTAAGTTTAGATTACCATCTTGGTTATGAAGTTAATCTTCATTCTGCTGTTGACCTTTACATGGGTTATGATCTTATCAACATTACTTCCGGCTTAAAACTCAAAATAAGAAATTGGGATATAAACTACTCTTTCGAGTATGATAATGAACTGGAAAATTCACACAGAGTTTCTGTAGGACTGAATTTGTAATATGAAGAAAATCGCAATTTTAGGAATTACCGGTTCTATTGGAATTTCTACTACAGAAGTTATCAGACAGCATCCAAATGATTTTAAAATAGTTTTGGCTACATCAAATAATAATTATTCTAAACTATTCGAACTTGCTGTTGAATTCAATATTCCTGAACTTGTTATTACTAACTCTGCACTGCAACAGAAGATCACAGATATTCCAAAAAATTCTGATCTTACTTTCGGTGAAGATGAATTACAAAGAAAAATTGAATCGGCTGATTGTGATATTATATTGAACGCAATTTCCGGCTCTGCCGGATTGCGTTCATCAATTACAACAATTTCTAAAGGTGCAGATCTCGCCCTGGCAAATAAAGAATCACTGGTTATGGCTGGTCACAAGATCATGAAGATGCTGGAACATTCCAATACAAACCTGATTCCTGTGGATAGTGAACACAGTGCAATTTTGCAGGCAATTGGAAATTCCACACCTGATGAGATCCTTTCCATTATTATCACAGCATCCGGTGGACCTTTCAGAGATCTTCCTTTGAAAGAATTTGAAAATATCACAGTGGAAGACACACTCAAACACCCAACCTGGGATATGGGTGCAAAGATAACAATTGATTCTGCTACAATGATGAATAAAGGTTTAGAAATTATCGAAGCACACTGGCTATTCCATAAATCTTATGATGACATAAAAGCTGTAATCCATCCGCAATCAATTGTTCATTCTTTTGTAGAATTTGTTGATGGTTCGATAGTAGCACAGCTAAGCTTCCCAACTATGCAGATTCCAATTCTATATGCGCTTACTCATCCAAACCATATTAAGTCAACTATCCCTAAAACAAATATTATTGACCTTCCTAACTTGAATTTCTATGAGTTATCAATTGAGAGATATCCACTCTATGACATTGCCGTTAATGTTGGAATAGAAGGTGGAATTTTACCGACAGTTTTAAACGCTTCCAACGAAGCTGCAATCGATCTTTTCTTAGATAAGAAGATATGCTTTACAGATATAAGCAGAATTGTTGAGAAACAGATCGGCAAGTTTCATAATTTTCAGGACCCAAGTATTGAAGAGATAATTAAAATAAATAAAGACGTATATATTCAAACTAAGCAGAATTACAAAAGCTTGATCTGATCAGTCGCAAAGTTTCGAAGCCAGGTCACTCAATCATACTCATTCTTTCCATTATCGTCTAATATGCACACAAATTGTTCAGGATAGGAATATGCAAAAAAATCAAACATTGATCATTCCTGCAATTCTTTGGATTATGGGAATTATCATTGCCAGCCAAACAGAATTACAAATTGTTCCCCTATTGGTAGCAATTCCAATTCTGCTACTTTTATCTTTCATTAAGAAATTGCGACTGATAAGTTTTTGCTTTGTAGTCATATTTCTTGGAATTCTCAGGTTTGACATTCAATCCGAATTCCCTGAGAATCATATAAAGACAATTCTAATAGAACACTCTAACATAATCCAACCGATAAAAGGGAGAATAATTTCCGAAGTATTAGTTAAAGATGGAAACTTTAGTTTCACATTGGAATTGCATCAGATAAAAGAAAGCGAAGTTATCGGGAAGATTAAATTCTATACAAGAACAGACAGCCTAAATTACGGAGATATTATTTCTATTGTAGCAACAATCAGAGAGCTTCCGGGTTCTACAAATCCTGCATCATTTGATTATAAAGAATTCCTTGATGCAAAAAAAATATTCGGCTCCGGCTGGTCAATATCACCGATTAAAAGAATAGGAAATCGAACTGAGGTTTTTCAAAATACTGTTATTTCGATCAGGCAATTCCTGCGAAAAAGAATAGATAACAGATTTGGAGAACATGCAGGTTTCGTAAAAGCAATTGTGATTGCAGAAAAAGATAAAATTGATGATAAACGAAATATGATGTGCAGAGCAGGCTTAAGCCATTTACTTGCAGTGAGCGGATTACATGTAGGGTTATTATCACTAATCATACTGGCTGTTCTAAATACATTCATTCCCAGGCGGAATATCAGCAGATTAATTATAATGTTCCTTCTGCTGGTTTATGCAGCTATCTGTTTATGGACTCCATCTGTAACCAGAGCAGCTATAATGATAATTCTTTATCTTCTGGCAAAAATATTGCAGCGTAAACCGGTTGCAAACAATATCCTTTTCGCCAGTTTACTTTTAATAACTGCAGTTAATCCTAATCAACTTTTCTCAGTTGGACTTCAGATGTCATACCTGGCAGTATTTGTATTATTAAATATTTTACCAAGATTCCGGTTCCTAAAAATAAAAAAGGAAGAGCTTGAGTACCTGAGTAGAGGCAAACGAATTTTAAATGGAGTTTTAATACTCATTTGCACATCATTCATTCTCAATATTTTTCTGGCTCCGCTCACAGCTTATAATTTTCATCAATTTGGATTCAATGGAATTGCCGGCAACCTATTGGGAATCCCGCTTATTGGAATGATCCTGCCATTGAGTTTGCTCACTATCCTCCTTCCCGGAATCTGCATTCCTGTATTTCAAAACAGCTTTCAAATAATTATGCTTATATTCGAGAAATGGACAAGTTTTTCTGCCGGGCTTCCTTTCCATTATGATTTCATTTTTGTATCGATTGTTCATCTGATCCTGCTTTATCTTATACTTTCAACTTTAGTTTTGGCATTTAAAAGTTCTCTCAAACAACGCAAATGGCTTCTGATTTCTGCAGTTCTTCTTTCCGGTATTTTCATTTTATTAGGAAGACAAAATTCCAATAAACTTACCATCACATTCTTCGATTGCGGATTAGGTGATCTTGCGCTTATCCAAACACCACAAAATGAAACGATACTAATTGATACCGGTCCACCGGAGAAAGGGATAAATTCCTTTCCGCGATCTGCTCTTCCTTACTTGCAAAAGAACGGAATTAGCAGTATAGACCATGTTCTAATAACCCATGCACATAATGATCATTATGGAGGAGTATTCAGTGTATTCGATAACATTGAAGTTGGGAATTTAATTACAACTGATGAATTTCAGAGTAGAAAAATATGGGATAGAATTTCACTAGAAATTGAGACTGAAAGATGTTCCGTATTAACGGTAACAGATACTACTCACATTAGCTTTGATGAGATCAAATTCAAGATCATTCACCCCGATAGATCTTATAAAGATAATAATATCAATAATCTTTCTATTGTTGTTCGATTAGATTATGGAGACTTATCCGTGCTCTTTACAGGTGATGCAGAACATGAAGTAGAAGAGTATCTGATAAAGAAGTATCCTGAATTTCTGGATTGTGATGTGCTGAAGGTTGGGCATCACGGAAGTAAAACTGCCAGTTCGCCCGCTTTTATAAAAGCGGTTGACCCGCAATATGTAATAATTCCTACAGCCAGAAAAAATAGATTTAACTTTCCGCATAAGATCACTTTGGAAAGATATGAATTCTTGGGCTCGAATCTGATGATAACAGGTTATGACGGTGCCTGCCAAATTGTATCGGATGGTAAAAGTGCTCAGATCACAACTGTTGTATCGAATAAGAATATTATTGATAATGATTTGAAATAAATATACAATCCGACTCGTAAGTTAACGACGAGTCGAAGTAAATATTGTCTTTCTGACGTATCTTTTACGTGCTTCTTGGGAAGAATCTCAGATTGTACAAATTCATACAAACGTTCCCAATATTCAGAATGTTTTGGAAAGAACGAGTATAAAGTTGGTCAATTCGGGGAATTGATACTTTGGACTTGCCCTGAGGTAAAACTTGGGGCGAGGACAAATTCCATAAACAATTCTCGACTCAAATTCCTTCGGCTCTCAAGTTGAGTCTTGTTGAAATTAACTTATTTACCGGTCAATTCGAGGAATTGACCATACAAAAAAACGCCCCGATTGCTCAGGGCGTTGTATCGCAACGTTAAACGTTGCGGTTATGTAGCGACGTGCAACGTCGCTGTACACTACTTCATTAGAAGGAGAAGTTGCCCTTCCGATAAAAATCGTCAGGGCGAAATTCTCTTACTTCATTAGAATCATTTTCTTAGTGCTGTTATATGTTTGTGTTCTCATCTTGTAGAAATAAACACCACTAGCTGCTGATTTACCACTGT
>DAOUTP010000379.1 GCA_030626645.1 Candidatus Cloacimonadota bacterium | reverse complement strand
TATTACAGAAGAAGAATTGAAGACATGCCTGCTGATATAGAAGAAATTGAAGAAGCTCAAGAAGAAAATGTGAAGTTCTTCCTGCAAACAACACCTTTGGAATTAAAGAAAAATGGTTCCAAAATTAAATTCATCTGGGGTAAGAATAGAATGATCTTTGAAGAAGGTAAAAGACCAAAACCAGTTTTGATAAAAGGTGAAACATTCGAGACAAATTTGGATACATTTATTATTGCAATAGGGCAAAATGCTGATCTGTCATTTTTACCTACAGAAATAAGAGATAATATTGAAACCAAATGGGGCAAGGTAGTTGTTAATGATGACGGACAGACAAATGTGGAAAAAGTATTCTCAGGTGGAGATGCTTCAAACACTAAAGCAGACGCTGTAAGTGCTATTGCAGATGGTCATAAAGCTGCAGTAGGAATTGATAAATATTTAAATAAATAGGAGGGAGAATGCTGATTAAAGATATTCTTAAAATTAAAGGTGGTTTCGTTTATACAGTTAATGAAAATGAACAAATATGCAAAGTGCTCGATGCCTTTGTAGAAAAGAAAATAGGCTCATGTATGGTTGAAGATTCAAATCATAAATTCATCGGGATCATGACGGAAAAAGATGCAATAAAATGTTTTAAAGATGTACAAAAATTCTCTGATATCAAAGTGAAAGATATTATGACCAAATATGAAAATATCATAATTGCTTCAGAAGATGATAATATCCAATATGCTATGAGCATAATGACTGAAAAAAGAATAAAGCATCTTCCTGTTATGAAAGATTCTAATGTCATCGGTGTTATCTCTATAGGAGATATCGTAAAAGCGCAATTAGAGCATAGTGAGCATATTGCAAAAACTTATCTTGATCACATAAAAGGGAAAACTCCGCAACCAAATAACCAAGAATATTAAATGAAAAATATATGTGTCTTTTGTGGTTCGAGTCCCGGATCTGATCCAGCATATTTGCAGATGGCTAACAAGTTGGGTGAAGAGATAGCAACTCGTGGATTTGGCTTAGTTTATGGATCTTCTAATCTTGGTTTAATGGGTGAAGTTGCAAAGGGTGCTCTTGTTGGCGGTGCTTCTGTTATCGGTGTAATACCAAAAGTATTTGAGGGCAGAGTACAACATCCAGATTTAACAGAACTTATTATCACAGATACAATGCATCAGCGCAAAGCAAAAATGTTCGAACTCTCAGGTGGATTTATTGCTCTGCCAGGCGGATTTGGAACTTTTGAGGAGTTATTGGAAATGCTTACCTGGTCACAGATCGGATACAGCTCTAAACCTTGTGGAATTCTTAATGTGAATGGATATTATGATGAACTGCTCAAATTTTTTGATAAATCTGTAGAAAAGAGATTCGTTAAACAAGAACATCGGGATGCAATAATTGTTGATTCAAATCCAAAAAAGATCTTAGATCAGTTTGAAAAATACAAACCTGTAATAATAGATAAATGGATAGATAGGTAGGGGTGATTCATGTGACCCAGAAGTCGTTTTGCCTGGGATGGAATTATATTAAATTTGATTATTTTTTTGTAGGGGTGATTCACGAATCACCCAATATATTTGGGCAATTTGTGAATTGCCCTTACATTTTATTTTTCATCTCTTAATTTCTTCCACCAGTCCAACCGTTTTTGAACCTCTTTTTCATAACCGAATTTGGATGGTTTATAATATTGCTTTTCATCCATTTTATCGGGGAAATATTTCTGATAGCT
>DAOUTP010000191.1 GCA_030626645.1 Candidatus Cloacimonadota bacterium | reverse complement strand
ATGCTGGTGAATCATTTGATTCATCTCAATTCCCTGATAACTATTATTATTTTAAAGTTACTGCTCGTGATGCCTGTTTGAATACAACTATCGACTCAATGTTAGTATACTTTAATAATGGCATCAATAATTCTGAAGATCACCAATTACAGACTACTAATTACCAATTAAATAATTATCCCAATCCATTCAATCCATCTACAACAATTTCTTTTGAATTAACAGCAAAGGACGCTAGGGACGCAAAGATAGAAATTTACAATTTGAAAGGTCAAAAAATCCGTAAATTTTTAATCTTCAATAATCAATCTTCTATTGAATGGGACGGTACCGATGATAACAACAAACAAGCTTCCAGCGGAATATATTTTTATAAATTAAAAATCGGTGAGAAAGATATTATATCAAGAAAAATGGTCTTACTAAAATAAATAAGGATAGAAGTAATGAGTAAAAGAACGACTGTAACAATGCAGGGTAACAGTATTGGAATATGATTTTCAATCTTTAGAAGAATTTATAAAATTAAAATAATATTAGGAGTAATTATGGATACGATTCAAGAAACAAAAATTTCAGTTAAGAAAATTGATATTAAGGTTTCTGATGTTAATAGAATGATGGACAGATACCATTATTCTGACGACATAAAAACCAACATTGAAAAAGAAAATCTTTTACCTGCTGGTGTGTTATCAAGACTACATTCCTGCTTTACCCAACATTCAGGTATAATGGAATCTTCCAAGTTTCTATTTACTGGTAAACAACATTATGCAGGCTTAAAAGGATTTAGAGAGATCGTTGAGATCTTACTTAATAATGGAATTGATATCGGGCATATAAAGGCACGAGAACTTTTTATAGAAGTTTACCGGTTTTTAGCAACCAAGCATGTTCTAAACACAATTAATTGGAATGATTTTGCTAATGACTCGCTCTTCCAACTTGTTTTTCCACAACCAGAAATGATTCAAGCTGAAACTATAAAATTATACACAGAAACAAAATCTGATGATGAAAGAAAAACAATAGTTAATGAATACATGAAAAAAACAAATCCACATGATGGAAAACAATTATTAAACAAACCATGGTTTGAAAATGAAGATGGTGAATTAGAGATATTAGAAGGTTGTCAGCATAAATATCCGCAATGTATCCTTCTTTTTGATAAAACTACACAAAGCTGTTTTGCATTTTGTAGTTACTGTTTCCGCCATGCTCAGGTTCGTGGTGATGAAGATATGTTCATCCAAAAAGAAATTAAGCAAGTTCACGATTATTTGGCACTGCATAAAGAAATTACTGACGTGCTTATAACCGGTGGTGATGCAGGTAAAATGAATTTTGAGAGATTAGAACAATATATTCTGCCTTTTATAGAAAACCCAGATCTTATGCATATTAGAACCTTGCGTCTTGGAACAAGAGCTCTTACTTTCGCACCTGAAATGGTATTAAGCAGTGAATATAACAAAATGTTAAATTTGTTCAAAAAATTGAACAACAATGGAGTTCAGGTTGTATGGATGGCGCATATATCTACTCCTAGAGAACTCTTGAACATTAGCACAATTGCAGCTATCCGCAGATTGAGATCTGCTGGATTAGTTCTTAAAAGCCAAAGCCCGATCATGAACCATATCAGTTTGTTTACAGATGAAAATGGAAAAGTTGATGTTGACCGTTCTGCTCAAAACTGGATTGATCTAGGAAACATTCTTGCAATATTGTCGATTGGTTTTCATTCCATGTATTGTGCTCGTCCAACTGGTGAACACCATTATTTCACCGTGCCTGTTGCAGATATTAATAGAGTTTTCAACAAAGTTTATAGATCTTTACCTTCAATAAACCGTCCATCAAGATATATTACGATGACCTCATCAGCAGGAAAAATTTCTTTATTAGGAACAGTTGAAGTTAATGGTGAAACCGCATTTGCGCTAAAATTTAATGAAGCCAGGAATATGAAGTGGATGGATAAGGTTTTCTTAACTAAATATGATGAAAAAGAAAACACAATTGCAAATCTTTTACCATTCGATACTGAAAAACATTTCTATGAAGATGATTTAAGGAATACAGAAAATTCTCTTCAAGAAACTTTAGAAAAAAGATTAAAAAAATAATGATTTAATCAATTTCAAGGAGATAAATCAATGATAAATAAAATTGTAAAATCAGCAGAGGAAGCAGTTGCAGATATTTTTGATGGTGCTGTCGTTTTGATCAGTGGATTCGGTGAAGCAGGCAGCCCTATCGAATTGATCCATGCTTTGATAGATCATGGTGCAAAAGATCTTACCGTTATTAGCAATAATACCGGTAGTGGTCATGTTGGGCTTGCAGCGCTAATCGAGAATAAGCAAGTGAAAAAAATGATCTGCTCATTTCCAAGAACTGCTAATTCCACTGTTTTCCCTGATCTATATTATAAAAAAGAGATAGAGCTTGAACTTGTACCACAGGGAACACTTGCAGAACGCATCAGAGCCGGAGGTGCTGGCATTCCAGCTTTCTTTACACCCAGTTCTGTAAATACTCCGTTAGCTGAAGGAAAAGAGGCACGTATTTTTGATGGTAAAACCTATGTGATGGAACATGCAATAAAAGCTGATTTTTCTTTGGTTAAATGCAAAGCTGCAGATAGATATGGAAATTTAACTTATAATAAAACTGCAAGAAATTTTGGTCCGATCATGTGCACTGCTGCCAATACAACAATTGTTCAAGCAAAACAAATAGTTGAACCCGGAGAGATCGATCCTGAAATTGTTGTAACTCCCGGAATCTTTGTAACAAAAGTTGTAGAAGTTACAAATCCCGAAGCTGAATCTAAACTTGTAGCAGAAGATAGGAGGTATCCATGCCAATAATAGAAAAGAAAATTGGGTGGGATCGAAATCAAATGGCACAAAAAGCAGCTTTTGATATTCCCGATGGTTCTTATGTAAATCTTGGAATAGGTATGCCGGAATTAGTTGCAGGTTTTGTTCCTGAAGGAAGAGAAGTTATTTATCATACAGAAAATGGTTTACTTGGAATGGGTCAGATTCCTGAGAATGGCAAAGAAGATCCCGAATTAATTAATGCTGGTAAAAAATGTATCACTGCAATCCCTGGTGCATGTTTTTTTCATCATGCAGATAGCTTTACAATGATTCGCGGCAGCCATATTGATATTTGCGTTTTAGGAGCTTTTCAGGTTTCTGAAGAAGGAGATCTGGCTAACTGGTCAACCGGCAAACCTGGTGCCATTCCAGCTGTTGGTGGAGCGATGGATCTGGTTGCAGGAGTTAAAACGATATTTGTTATCACCCAACATCTAACCAAAAACGGTGATTCCAAAATAGTTGAAAAATGTACTTATCCCCTCACAGGAAAAGGGGTTGTTAACAGAATTTATACTAATCTGGCAATACTTGATGTTACCGAAAATGGTCTTTTTGTAAGAGAACTTGCACCAGATGTAACTTTTGAATATCTACAGCAAAATACCGGTGCAAGACTAAATCAGTATTAAATAAAGTTATCTGATTTTATGGAGGATTAATTAGCGTTATGGATGATAAGAGCATAAATTCAAAAAGCCAAAAACATACAAGTGAAGAGATCTATAAACAAGCTTGTAATGTGCTTCCTGGTGGCGTTAGCAGAAATACAATTTTCAGAAAACCTCATCCGTATTATGTTTCAAATGCTTCGGGATGTTATGTGAATGATATTGATGGCATTCAACGTATCGACTTTGCAAACAATATGGCATCATTGATCCATGGTCATGCAAATCCGCAGATAGTAGATGCAGTTACTGAACAACT
>DAOUTP010000143.1 GCA_030626645.1 Candidatus Cloacimonadota bacterium | reverse complement strand
CAAACACATTCTCATTAAGATTATTATCCTCTGTAATAAAATCAAACAGAACAAAATTTTCTACTTCAGAGAAGATGTACCTTTTATTAAGCAGCGGGAAGATTTCACGATTGTGCCTTTCGATCAGATGTTCGTCTTCATCTTCCTGCCATTTCGCCTTTTTGAATTCCATTCCATACCGTTCTGTAAAACCTTCGATCTGCCCATGAGCATACATAGGCAATCCTGGCATTGTACTCATAACAATGCATACTCCAAAGTATTTGTCATCTTTACCAAATTGTGCAATTGCTGTGTCTTCATCGGGATTACTCATGAAATTGACAAACCGTTTTAATATTTGTGGATTAAATTCCAATATGTTAAAAATTGATTTCCTGTATTTTGCATTTTCCTCACTTTTAAGCATATTCATAAAAGCGCTGTTATAAACGCGATGCATGCCAAGAGTGCGCACAAAATATCCTTCCATCATCCAAAAAGCTTCTGCCAGAAGAAGCGTGTCTGGTGCTTCAATTGCGACTCTATCAACTACTTCCCGCCAGAATTCATTTGGGAATATTTTGTTGAATTCTGCTTTAGTCATTCCGTATTCACTGCGTGTAGCAATGTCCCCACCGCTTCCGGGCTCCGGAAACCAAAGTCTTTGAACATGCTTTTTTGCTAAGGTCATTGCTGCATCAAATCGGATAATTGGGAATCTTCTGGCAATTTCAATTATCTTATCGCTGACAGCTTTTCGCACTTCAGGAAGCAGATAATTAAGTTGCGCTGTATCATTCCATGGTGTGCTGGTCCCATCATTTCCATGGTAGACATATCGGTTTTTCCCATCTTTGATATATTGAAAAACAACTGCCGCATCTGTTTTTTCATAATAATGATCTTCAATCCGAACTTGAATCTCATTCTTTTGGGAAAGATCCTCTCCGTTAAATGTGTAGGATGGAAAAGGTGGATGATCAAGCTGCAAAAACCACTCGGGATGTTCGACGATCCACTTAGAATCTAATCCTGTATGATTTGGCACCATGTCACAACCAATTCGTATTCCAACATTAGCAGCTTTTCTTTTCAGTTCTTCCAGCGCACTATCTCCACCAATATCGTCTGCAATTTGATAATCATCTAATGAATAAGCTGAAGCGATTGCATCGAGATCACCGTTTATTTCTTTAATCCTTTTGGAAGCTGCACTTCTCTGCCAAATTCCAATTAACCAGATACCGGTAATACCGCGACTGGCTTGTAATTGCAATTCTTCCTGCGGGATTTGATCCAAGCGTGTTACTTCTTTTTTATATTTTTTACTAAGTTGCCCTAACCACACATAGGTGCTTTTCGCAAGTAATATCAGGTGCGGCATCCAATCTTTATCCTCTGTAAATTTCTCATATTCTTCATCATTGAATTCATGAATTTGTGCAGGACCGGGACCGGTAAAATGAGCCTTATTTTCTTCCTTTAAAAAACCTATCCCTTGCAGAAGCAAAAGTAAATCATCACCGATCAACTCTTTCCAATATTCTTTAATAAAATTTAGCTGATCAAATATCGAATTTGGAAATTTTAACATTGGTCCCAAAAGGAAGCTGATAAAATCTATATTCTTATTATCAACGGAGTTTTGTGTCTTAAAGAACTTTTTCAATTGTTCAAAATGGACAGGATAATTACTCTCTGTTTTTAAAATATCGTCATTAAATAGTTCCTGATATTTATCAAATGCAGAATTCTGGTTTATCAACCAGACCAATAACGTTTCGTTTAAGGAATTTGCTTTTTTTGATATAACAAAATTATCTTGAAAATCCCTCTCTAATGTCTCAAGTTTATATGTTCCAATTTTATCAATAAGAAAATGATAAGCTTTTTCAACAATTCTTGGATTCATTTCTTTGGTATATTTTGTAATTATTTTTTGCGTTAAACCTGTTATGATCATTACTGCGTTCAATTCACCAGCAGTAGCTGCTTTAGAACTATTGAAGACAATATCTTTACCTTCATTTAATTTTTGAGTAAATTTGCGAAGTTCAATTTGATCTTCAAATATTAGTTTTGCATCATTACTTATATTCTTCTCTTCAATTTGAAACTGATATTTTACTTTTTGTAATATTGGAATTCCAAGTTTTTCTTTCATTTTTTTATCTCATTTTTGTTTTAAAGTCACAGAATCTGATTACCTTGTGGATGGTTAAAAACCTCCGCAATAATGTGTCGGCTTTGCACAGCAAAACGATCACTGAAATCCTCTTGCCTAACAAATGGTAAACTTTCCATAACCAACCATTGCGAAGGTCAAGACCATTCGCAAGGTTTCACTCTGTGTTTCAGCTTCTTCGTCTCCTTCCTTAAAAGAACAACGCCTGCCCCGCTGTATAGCTTGGGGTGAGAGGATCGCCCAGTCTTCGCTAAGCTTCGACTTGGCAAGCAGGAAGACAGCATCACTTTATCTCCTTCTGATTTTATGTTTTCATTCTTCGTGCTCTTTGTGTCTCTGTTTCTCTGTGTTCAATCTTTTAAAACTAATAATACCATTTTACATACTCATAATATTCTACTAAATCAGTTTGTTTAGGTCGAATTCGAAGATTAAAGTTTTGTTTACCTGAGCCTGTAATCGCAAACTTACCATCATAAATTGTGATATTTTTTTCTTCTTTAACGAAATTCAATTCATATATATTAAAATCATTATCGTCATTTTTAATGAATAATTCAACTTTTAACAGCTCTTTATTCAAACCATTTATATCAACTTTAGCATTGATTTTTATCACTTCACCACTACTAATAGTTTCTAAATCCTGAATATTGATATTCGCATCAACGAATTTAACCTTTTCCCAGTGCTTTTGCAATTTTAATTCTGTATCTATTAGATGATGAAGATATTTATACTTATCCGCAGATATTTTTTTTACATCTTTTGAAATCGGCTGATAAAATTTACTAAGATATTCTCTTAACATTCTGTGCATATTAAAACCCTTGCTAACATCATGTATCGATCGTTTCATCATTTTTATCCAATGTACTGGAATGCGATTTTTATCACGATTATAGTACATTGGAGCAATTTCATTTTCCAAAATATCATACATTTCATTTGCGTCCAACGTATCTCTGATTTGTGGATCAGCTTCTTCAAAACCAGCCGTGATGGACCAGCCATTATCCGAATTATAACATTCTGGCCACCAGCCGTCTAAAATGCTTAAATTTATCACTCCGTTCATACCAGCTTTCATACCGGAAGTTCCACTTGCCTCTTTTGGCTTAATTGGATTATTCAACCAAACATCCACACCTTGAACAATATGACGTGCAACATTCATATTATAATCTTCTATGAAGACAAAACTATCTTCAACCTGATTTTCTTTTGCAAAATCTATGATCTCCTTAATCATCGTTTTACCGAATTCATCAGCTGGATGCGCCTTGCCGGCAAAAACAAATTGTACTGGTTTTTCATGATCCTGTATAATTTTTAATAATCTATTCTTATCTTTTAGAATTAAATTCGCCCGTTTGTAAGTTGCAAATCTTCTGGCAAATCCGATAATAAGTTTATTGGGAGAAAGAACATTTTTTATCTTTTCTCCAGTAGCAAATTCAGAACTTTTATACATTAAGCTTTCGCGCAATCTATTCTTAATAAATGTGATCATCTGCTGTTTGCGCTGTTGATGAGCTTCCCATATCTCAATATCAGGAATAGTTAGAATATTATTCCAAATCGTTTCTTCATCCGCATTGTGCTCATAATCATTTCCGATGTATCTATTAAAAAGTCTAGACATTTGCCTGCTGATCCAGCTGGGGATATGAACCCCATTCGTAATAGCATCAATTGGCATTTCCTCTTCACAAATATTTGGATATATCGGGTGCCACATTTCTCTGGAAACAACACTATGGAGTTTAGAAACGCCATTAATATGTTTGGCAAATTTAATTGCCAAAACGGATAAAGAAAAATCGTTATTATTATTTATTTTTGCAAAAGCGGCAAATTGTTCAAAACTCATATTTATTGCTTTGATCTCATCCGAAAGATAATGCTCCACAAGTTTCATTTCGAAAGCTTCATTTCCAGCCGGAACAGGAGTATGAGTTGTAAAAACTGTACTCAAACGAATTATCTCTCTTGCTTCATTAAAAGAAAATTCTTTAGAATTCATGAGGTTATTCAAACGTTTGATTATAAGAAAGGCTGAATGTCCTTCATTCAGATGATAAGCGGTTGGTTTTATTCCTAATTTTTCAATTAATTTTATTGAACCGAAAGCTAAAACAATTTCCTGTAATATCCGCATTTCTCTATCGGAAACATATAGATAATCTGTTATTTTTTGATGTTTAGCCTTGTTTTGTTCCAGATTTGCATCTAATAAATAAAGAGAAACCTTACCAACTTGAATTTCCCATGCTTTCAAATAAACTATATCACTACGAATTTTAATTTTTATTATAATATCTTCGTCATTTTTATCAGTAACTTTTTTTATCGGTTTAGAATGCCATTCATTTTCTTCGTAAACTTCTGTCTGTTTACCATTCAGATCGATCTTCTGGTTAAAATATCCATATCTGTATAGAAGTCCAAAACCTGTTAACGGTAATCCCGTATCCGATGCCGCTTTTAAATGATCTCCTGATAAAATACCTAACCCTCCAGAATATATTGGAAGTGATTCATGCAGACCAAATTCCATTGAAAAATAGGCGATCTGGAAATCATTATTAAAACTCATTCGTTTTCCATTTTCCAGATAATATCCTGTGTAATTTTTATAAGACATAAATTGTTTATACACTGTATCTAGCTCATTCAAAAATCCACTTTCCTGTGAAAGTTTTTGAAATTTTTCAGTTGGCACTTTTTGTATTAATTTTACGGGGTTATGATTAAATTTTCTAAACAAAAGCGGATCTATTCTACTGAATATTCGGTATGCATCGGGATTCCAGGTTGACCATAAGTTTTCAGCTAATTCATTTAAAGGTTCTAATTTCTCAGGTAATTTTGGTTTTACATAAAAATTTCTAAAATTTATATTTTTTTTCATTATTCCTCTCAATATTACTGATGTTAATTTGTTTAACAAATAATTTGTGTCAATGCTTGAAAATTTATTGACCAATTATCAGGTTAATTTCTTTT
>DAOUTP010000120.1 GCA_030626645.1 Candidatus Cloacimonadota bacterium | reverse complement strand
TTTTTTCTTCTTGAATCCACCGAATTTTTCTTTGACCGTCAGCATGTCTGCCAATGCCTGCGATGGGTGATACTTGTCACATTCCATGTTGATAATAGGAATATCTGAATAGTGAGCGACTTCCTTCATAGTCTCGTGTGCAAATCCATAGATCCATTGAGATGGTGCACCATACATTCTGATGGCTAAAGTATCTCCGGTTCTACTGAGAACCTGGGCAACATCGCATATCCTTTCGGTTTTATATGGAACTTCAAATCCTTTGCGAGCGGGAGTGTATGTCTTTCCCGGCTCCAGATCTACATGAAACCCACCAAGCTGTTGAATACCGGCTGCGAATGTGCTTCTGGTTCTTAGCGAGCTATTGAAAAACATTGTATAAAGAGTTTTACCTTTTAAAATATGTGATGTGTCCTCATTCAATGCATAACGTGTTTTTAGCTCTTCTGCCAATCTTATCAAGGTTTCCCATTCTTCTTTTGTATAATCGATTTCAGGGCTTATCCAATCTCTACCTAAAAATTTGTTAGTTCTCATTTTTTTTCTCCTTGTAATATAAATTTAATTATTTTTTATTCTCAAGATAAATGATACACAATAAATCTGATCATTTAAATTAATTCTCGGATAATAAAGTGATTGAATTATTGAAATGTTTTAGTTAAATAAAGATACAGGATAATCTGCGCATTTCGTAGATGCGCGTAAGCATAACATCAATTGTTATTTCACTTTTCATACCTGTACCTCCTAAATAATATTAACATCGCAACTCCAAAAAAATCAATAAATAGTGTCAACCAAATTTTATTTAGTAAACTCCAAAAAATTAATTTATTTCCCACCCATCGTTAGCTGCATAATTGCTTTAGATGTATGTATCCGATTTTCAGCTTCATCATAGATGATTGAATGAAATCCATCTATCACACTATCTTCTACCTCGTTTTTACGATCTGCCGGAAGAGCATGCATATATTTTACATTTCTATGAGCAAGAGCCATTTTTTCTTCTGTACACTTCCAACTTTTATTTGCTGTTAACAGATCATCAACAACATCCTTACCAGGGTTTGTTACCCAGTTACCCCAGTTTTTTGGAATCACATAATCAGCACCTTCATAAGCCTCTTTTTCATCATTTGTAATTGTTAAAGTACCACCACGGTTCTCAGCATTAATTCTAGCTTTATCAATTACCCATTGTGGTAATTCATAACCTTTTGGATGGGCAAGTGTAACATCCATTCCATAACGTGGGAAAAGTAAAACCTGAGACACTGGTACTGAAATGGGTTTTTTATGTGTATCGGCATAAGCCCAGATTATTGAAACTTTCTTTCGTCTAACAATACCTGATTTCTCTTTCATTGTCATCAGATCGGCAATTGCCTGTAGAGGATGAAAAAGGTCATCTTGCATATTTATAACGGGAACAGAAGCCCACTTTGCCAGATCATTAAGATATTTATTTCCAATTCCCCAAAAGCAATTACGACAGGCTATTGCATGTCCAAATCGAGATAGAATTATTGCCGTATCTTTTGCTACTTCACCATGTGCGATCTGCATTTGACTTGTATCTAAATAATTTGCATGACCGCCAAGTTGAGCGATTCCTGCTTCCATAGAGTTCCTGGTTCTGGTTGATTCCTCAAAGAACATCAGGAACATTGTTTTATTGGTCAAATAGGGAGTATCCAGCCCCATTGCAAATTGTCTTTTTAATTCCATTGATACATTAAGCAACGTATCGATATCTTCTCGAGACCAATCTTCGAGAGTGATAAAATGTTTTCCTCTTAATTCTGTTTTCATTTTCTATTTTTTCTCCTTTTTTATTTTTTCTTTACCACGGATACACGCTGATTGACACAGATGTTAAAGGACAATCGGCTTCCATTCTAACTTGGAATGTTTGAAATTGAAAATAATTCCTACTTTTAATCCAGTTACTTTAAGATAGTTTAAAATTTGTCCAATATGATCATCACAGATTTTATCCACAGTTTTCAATTCAATGATTACTTTATTCTCAACAACCAAATCAGGAATAAATGTATCTACAAGTTTATTCTTATAATGAACAGGATATTGAGATTGCTGGTTTACAGATAAGCCCTTTTCTTGTATTTCAATTATCATAGCTTTTTCATAGGTTTTTTCTCTAAATCCATGACCTAATTCATTCAATACGGTCATTGCACAACCGATTATTGTTGCTCTCAATTTCTTTTCAATCAAATTAGAATTCATATCCGTGTCTATCCGTGTTCATCTGTGGTTACACCTTATTTAATTCTGCTACAAAACCAGCATAGAAAGCAGCTGCAGCACTGAGATCAGAAACACGTGTCATTTCATTTGGTGCATGTGCTTGATCTTCATCACCAGGTCCCATCCCCAAGCATTTAATTTCCGGATGTTTTCCCATTATGAACACGCAATTTGTACTGAAAGTCCATTTATCAATCTTAGGTTCATTTTTCAAGGTTTTTGTGTAGGAAGCTGAAGCACTCTTAAGCCAAGTTGAATCTTCTTCCAATTTCCAGGTTGGAAAGTATTTTTCTACTGAATACTCTTTGCCGGTGTAGGCAACAGCATCGTATTGAAGAACTGTAACTTTTGCATCTTCCACTCCGGCAAGTTTGCAGCATTCTTCTAATTCTTCTACAGCAATTTCCTTTGTTTCTCCCCAAGTTAAACGGCGGTCTAATTGTATCTTTGCATAATCTGCAACTGCACATTGGCTTGGAGAACCTGATTCAAAGATGCTGGTCGTGATTTTTCCCTTTCCTAAGAATTCGTCATCTTTTAGCCTATCATTAAGTTTCTCTACTTCGTTCACGATCTTTGCCATTTTATAAATCGCATTTACACCACGTTCAGGGGCAGAACCATGGCAGGAAATCCCTTTCACCTCAATTGTCATTTCCATTCTACCGCGATGTCCTCGATAGATATTTAAGCTTGTTGGCTCAGTACTTACAACAAGTTCTGGTTTTATGCCATCTTCTTTTATCATGTGTTCCCAAGCAATTCCATCACAATCTTCTTCCATCACAGTTCCAGTGAAGAGGATCTTGAATTCTTTATTCAAATCCAATTCTTTGATGATCTTGGCAGCATATACCATACTTGCCATTCCACCAAGCTGATCAGATGCACCACGTCCCCAAACTTTCCCATCTTCAATGCGACCTTCGTGAGGAGGGGAATTCCAATTATCTAAATTACCTGGATAAACTGTATCGATGTGGGCATCAAATGCTATAAGCCTGGCACCATTGCCAATTGTTCCAATAATACTTCCCAGCCCATCGATGCAGATTTTATCAAATCCCACTTTTTCCATTTCCTTTTTAATCACCTGGATCATTTCTTTTTCTTTCATAGAAAAAGATGGAGTTTGGATCATTTTTGCCAGGAATTCTGCTGTTTCCTGTTCGTATTTCAGAGAAAGATCTCTGATTCTTTTATAAATATTATCCATATATTATCCTTTTGAACCTTGTCATGGTCTCTTTCAGGTTTTCTACAAAATTGACCCTGCCAAGGTTTCTTACATTTCAACCGACCTTGACATTGCTAATTGAAAGTTTCATTGAAAGAAGCGATGGCAAGGTTTTGTTACACAAATATATATCTATGGTTTTTATAAGTCGTCCAAATTACATCCATCAACGCATCGAAACTCTGTTTGCATTCAATTTCATGCTCAGATTCCAAATCGATCAAATTTCCTGAACTGTCGAAAGAGATGTTATAAAATTTATCTTCCAAACGCATCTTGAATTGAATTTTCTCACTTTCTTCAGTCAGTAAGAAACCGTTGTTCTTGTTAATTTTCATGTCTTCATCATTCCAGAACAAAGTGAATTTATCTTTGTAAGGTGCACCATCGTAAGGACAGAAAGTCTCACAGTTACCGCATTCGTTGCAAAGTCCATCTAAGTGCAATATCTGGTTATCATCTGCAAAACCTGAAACAGGAATTGCGAGATTTGCACGGTTGGGGCAAACCTCAACGCATTTATTACAGATGAAATTACACTCCAGACAACGCTTGGTTTCGTCAGCAATTTGCTGATCATTAGTTAGTGTTTCTATGGTTGGATTTATTATCCCCTTTTTTGCTCTGATCTCTCGTTTACGTGTTTCATAATCAAATTTATAATCTTTAGGATTCACACGCTCTAAATTAATTCCTTCTTTTGCCAAAATACCGTTAGTTACAGATTGACCATCAGCAATGGATTCCACCACGGTAGATGGACCACGATATGCATCACCGGCGATAAATACGTTATCTACGCTGGTTTCTTTGAACTCATTAACCTTAATATTATTGTGTTTATCAATTGCGATTTTATTGGCATTCAATAGTTCGTAATCAACCACCTCACCTATGGCGGAAAGAATAGAATCGATCTGCATATCAATAATTTTTCCTTCAATTGGAACGGGACGTTTTCTACCACTGGCATCAGGCTCACCCAACTTCATAACCTGGCACTTAAGTATACCATTATTAAAGGAAACAGGATTGATGAGTTCTTTAAATATCACACCGTCTTTGATAGCGTGATCCAGCTCTTCACGATCTGCCGGCATTTCTTTGATTGTACGACGATAGACGATGTATACATTTTCCACACCGGAAGTTTTCTTAGCAGCGCGTGCACCGTCCATGGCAGAGTTTCCACCACCAACTACAGCTACGTTTTTGCCCAGATCGACGGATTTAGGATCTTTATTCCAATCTTGCAGAAACTTAATTGCACCATATACTTTAGATGTGTCACCTTCTAATGGAAGAGTGCGGGATTTCCAGGCGCCAATAGCAAGATTAATGTATTTAAATCCTTTAGTTTTAAGATCGGCTACATCAATTTTTCCATCGGTATTCAGTTCGAATTTAACACCCATTCGTTTGATAAGTTCAATATCATTTTCAATTGCCCAATCGGGAATCCTGAATCCGGGAATTGTATGGGTGACAGTTCCACCTGCTTTATTTGTTTTATCAAATATTGTTACATCGAAGCCCTGACGAGCCAGGAAATAAGCAGAAGATAAACCAGCAGGACCAGCACCGATAACGGCAATTTTAATACCAACCAGAGTAACATCCAATTTCATTTTATTAAGATAGTCTTTATAACCTTTTTCAGCGGCAACACGTTTCAGTTCACGGATCAGAACCGGTTCTTCATAATCATTACGAACACATTTAAGCATACATTTATGATCACAGATATAACCGGTGATATGCGGGAGAGGATTTTTGGAAATTATGAGTTCGAATGCTTCCAGATAACGTTTCTCACCAATAAGTCTGGTGTATTCCGGAACATCCTGATCTATTGGACAAGCTTCCACGCAAGGAGCAACAAAACATTTCATCATTTCCAGCTTTTTATCAATATACATTGATTCCTGAGATTTAGATTCCATACGGAAAGTTGGTCCTTCCATAGATTCTTTGGCTAAAGCATCCAGTTTTGACAGATCAATTTTACTCGAAGCTGGTTTTGCCATGCTTTCATCCAGCAGATTAGCCATCTGAGTAAACTTGGTGTAACCACCGGGCTTCAAAACATCAGTTGCGATTGTTATGGGACGAATACCAATTTCATAAAGTTCTTTCACGTTAAAGAAATTGGCTCCCCCGGCAAAAGATATTTTCAATTCACCATTGAACTGGTGAGAAAGTTTTTTCGCCAGGTTGATGGTAAGTGGAAAAAGGGCACGACCACTCATGTACATTTCATTGGTGGGCAGCATTCCTTTATCGTTGAGAACAGCTAAAGTATTGGAAAGTTTAGCACCAAATTCTACACCGTGTTCTTTAGCAAAAGGGATTAAAACATTCAACATATTTATAGCAGGTTCCCATTGCATATCGTGGGTAAAGGATTCTTCTTTTAAGGTAATGTGATCATAACCCAATTCAGCAAAAGCATTTTTTACATATTCATAACCATGCAG
>DAOUTP010000373.1 GCA_030626645.1 Candidatus Cloacimonadota bacterium | reverse complement strand
TTGTTTTTTGCCTGCTTTTTATTACCTTTAAGTAAATAAAGTTCAGCTAATTCTTCAAAGACATAACCGTCATTCGGTAAATTGTTCTCTTCAAGCTCAATTTGAATTTCTTTCTGTAATTTCAATGCCTCATTATATTTCTCCAGTGAACGCAAGCATCTTCCAATAGTCCATTTTGCTATCCTGCCACCTTGCTCATCTCCAACTTCCATTCTCCAGTCATAACCTTTTTGGAAGTAAATTAGTGCCTTATCGAATTCTTCTAGATCATGGAATGTCCAACCGATATTGTTGTAAAGTGGACCCAGCCAGCCTTTGCAATTTGTGTTGGATGTCTCTTCAGCAATTTTCAGTGCTTTTAAACTCCATTCAAGTTGTTTTTCAGGTGGCTCAACTATACCCATCATGTGGGCTGCATCGAGGGTATATAAATCAAGATTATTTTCTACACCGAATTCATAAGCTTTCAGGAAAATTGGTTTGGATATTTCCCATTCACCAGACGAATTAAATACACGTCCACGTTCCAATAAATATCTGATGTTTCCTATTTTCATATTTTCGTTCAATATGTTTCTTACTGAATCAAGAGTTGCATGAGCCTGAATAAATTTTCCCTGCAGACCTTGAGCTCGTGCTATTTGAGTGAGAAGTTCGGCATTATATTCTGCATTGTAAGAACTTTCGGGAGAATCCTTCAATCCTTTTAATAACTCAGTAAAAACAATTTCTGTTGAATCGGGATGCTGGTAATCCCACATCACATCAAAATTGGGTAACGGATTTATACCGACTTCAGAATTTTTATCAATACTGCATCCAAATAATGTAAATATTATTAAAATATAAAACAAGTTTCTCATAAACTTCTCCTTTAACTTCTGTAAAATTTTGTAATACACAAAAAATGACAAGAAAAAAAGCATCCGGCAAATACCGGATGCTTTTATATTATGTAATCTAATCTAGAATTTAAGTGTGAAAGAGAGCCTGAGCTGCTTGTAGAAATCTGCATCGAGCAGGTTATCTTCATCGGTTGCTCCACCTAAGAATCCCAGAAGATCAATTTGAAGATTATCTGTAGGTCGGAATCCCAACCCATAATAATAGTTTGTTGAATTATTAGTGCTGTTAGTTTGTTCACTCGTAGAATCGTAGGTGTTATCTTCAATATCGATATCAACAGAACCATCACCATAATTAGTTTCCGTAGTAATAGGTGATACATCTTTGATTTCTTTAGCATCATTTGTAGTTTCACATGATGATCTGAAAACACTTCCAAAGCGTAAATCCCACTTATTATTATTAGTGAATTTATATTCTATCCCAACCGGAACAGTAAAGTTAGAAGTGTATTGTTCATAGGTTCTATCTGCAGTTATAGAGTATGTTTCAGTTATTGTGTAATCTGCAGCAGTAGAGTCTTCATCGAGAATCTCATAATCATAGATATTCTCGAAACTTTCTACAAAATCGGTTTCTCTATTTATGATTTGATAATTGTAATTGAATCCTATACCAAAATAGACTTTTTCATTGAAGGGATAATTTATCTTTCCATTTAAAGAGAATTGAGTTCTTTTTTGAGTTCCGTTATCTTTGAGTAGAGAATTTTCAATATCAGTTTCAAGATAATCTGTTAAAAGAATACCCAATCCATCAAAATATTTTTCTGTATCAGTTTGTATTATTTCACTTAGAACAGAATAATCGTAAGAACCAAACGTAATATCACCACCGATCTTCCAATATCCGTCATTTTTTCTTTGTGCAGCTTTTACAAAAGTTTTTCTCATAGAAGT
>DAOUTP010000052.1 GCA_030626645.1 Candidatus Cloacimonadota bacterium | reverse complement strand
AACCTTGAAAGGGCTAACCCCCAAGAAATCTTGAAGGAAGTCCTTGCAAGGTCAATATTTTTCTTTTATTTAACCTTCCGAAGGTCGCGAATTATTGAAAGTTCCACAACCTTCGGAAGATTTTTTATTAATCACAATCCACACAGTCTTCATATTTGGCATGAGTCTTAAAGCGTGTCATTCCCAGCTTGCCGAATAATGAATCCACCAGCGAATATATCACCGGAATTACAAACAGGGTAAGTACAGTGGCAAATGCCAAACCAAAAGCAATACTCACAGCCATCGGTTTCCAATCTGCGGTTATACTGGAAGTAGAAAGAATGATCGGCATGAATCCTGCAATCGTTGTTAAAGTAGTCATCAAAATTGGACGCAAACGGATTGCGCCGGCATTAATCAACGAATTCCATCGATCTACTCCATTTGCCCTTTCACGATTCACAAAATCAACTAGAACCAGGGCATCATTTACCACAACTCCTGCGAGTGCAACGACTGATATCATTGTCATCATTGAGAATGGTAAGCGAGTTACCAGAAGTCCAAATATAACACCGATAAAAGCAAAGGGAATTGTAAACATCACAATGAGCGGCTGTACGGCTGATTTAAACTGAGTAGCCAGGATCGTGAAGACTAGCAGGATCGCAACGCCAAAAGCAAAATAAAGTGAATTATTTGTTTTTGCCTGCTCTTCTGCCTGACCGCCGTACTCTATCTGATAACCGGGGAAACGTTCTGTAAATCCGGTAAGATAACCTTTTGAACCGGTAATTTTATTTCCTCGCAAAAGCTCGGTAACTTCATCGGCGGAACGAAGAATTGTGCGTCCATTTTCCTGATAAGTTGTCACCGAACCGGTAACAGTAATTATTCTTTTTCTGTCACGATGTTCTATCTGTGCATAACCGGACCCAATTTCCAGATCGGCAACTTCTTTAAGTGCGATCACATCACCGTTCCTGGTGCGAACAGGTAGATTTTCCAAATCTGATAGTTCATCGATCTGTTCATCCATAACCCTCAATATTATATCATATTCATCCATTCCGGAACCGCGATATTTGGATATGTAACCTCCAAAGGAAGCAAAACCGACAAGTGAAGAAATCGATTGAACATTCAAGCCGTAAAGAGCCAGCTTATCATGTTTTGGAACGATCCGGATCTCTTTCTTACCTTCGGAAAAACTTGTTTCCAAATCTGAAGTACCGGGAATTTTCTCAATTTCAGAGATCACATACTCACCAATTTCTTCCAATCTGGTAAGATCATCACCTTTGATGCGGATCTCAATATCTTCTCCGGTAGGAGCACCACCACGTTGCCCATCCTTAAAACTGAAAGTATAAAGCCCGGGCAAAGTCTGGAGGAATTTTCTCATTCTGTTTTTTATCTGATCATGGCTAAACTGCATATCATCAAGTTCTACCATGTCAATTTTCACATTTGCATTTCTTGTCTCTACCAAGTTTCTATGATTTTCAGAATACTGTCCTACCGTACTCACAACAGCTTCAATATCAGCTTTTTCCGGCATATTCAAGATGAAGTTCTCAATTTTAGTTACAACCTCATCCGTCTTCTCAAGACTTGTTCCCGTAGGTGTTTCTAAATTCATAACGATGGTTTGTGGTTTTGCACGAGAAAAAAATTGAAATTTAACTAAACCGGAAAACAAAACCAATACTGAAAGAAGCAAAGCAACTATCAAAATCAGCATTGTCAACAATCTATGCCTTAGTGCTTTCTTAACAGCTACACGATATTTCCGAACTAACCATTCATGTAATTTATGATCCTTTTTCTTTCGATCAAAATTACTTTTCCCACTAAATTCTGCCACATGGGAAGGTAAGATCACCAAACTTTCAAAAAGAGATGCAAACAATGCCATGGAAACCACGATTGGGAAAACACTCATAAATTTTCCCATCATACCTTCCATCATCAACAGTGGCATGAAAGCAGCAATAGTTGTTGCTACAGCAGCCACTACCGGCCACATGATCTCTTGCGTACCTTTTATGGCAGCATCCCGCGGACTCATCCCCATCTCTCGATAGCGATGAATATTTTCCAGCACAATGATCGCATCATCCACGATCATACCCAATACCAGGATCAAAGCAAAAAGGCTGAGGTTATTTATTGTAACATCGAAGCGCTGCATTAAAATGAAAGCCAATAGAAAACTAAAGGGAATTCCCCAGGCTGCAAAAAGAGCATTCTTCCAACCAATGAAGATCCACAATACTATGAAAACCAGTATGATTCCCATTAATGCGTTATTTCCCAAAGTGCTTATGCTGTTTTTAACCCTGATAGAACCATCATTTCGAACTTCTACCGCAAGCCCGTCCATTCTATTTTCAAATTCGGTTGCTTTTTCGCGTACATCTTCCATCACTCTGATAATATTCCCGTCGGCTTTCTTGTAAATATCAACTGTTACGGCTTTTTTACCATTCAGTTTACTCATTGTGGTAGCTTCTTCCAATGTGTCGCGAACTGCAGCTACATCTTCTATTCGTACCGACCGACCATTGTCATCCATTCTCACTACGAGATCACCGATTTGATCGATATTATCAAATTCACCCATGGTTCTGATCAGAAATTCTGCATATCCTACCTTAATTGAACCACCCGGGGCGTTTTTGTTTCTCATATTAATGGCATTTGCCAGATCCGTCAAAGAAATGCCGTATTCTTTCAATTTGTGAATATTGCTATCGATCCAGATTTGGCGATCACGCGTTCCGGCTATCTCCACTTTGGAAATATAACCCAGGTCTAAGATTTCATCTTTGAAGTCGTCTGCCAGTTCCCGCAAAGCATTATCAGAGAGATCACCACCCAGCGTAACCGTGCAGATCTCATTTACTTCACGCATATTCAACTGCAACAGGATTGGATCGTCTGCATCATCCGGTAGGTCATTCACCTTGTCCATTTCCGTGTTAAGATTACTCCAGGCTTTCTCAATATCAGCCTTGGGATCCATTCGGATAAAAATAATAGCTCTTCCTTCCGAAGCTGTGGAACTTATATAATCTACATCTTCCAAATCTGTAAGCTGATCTTCAATTTTTTTTATAACCAGTTTTTCCATCTCTGCCGGAGATACACCACGATAGCTGACCATGATATAGAATGAACCAAAGTCAACAGCAGGCATCTCTTCCTTGGGCATGTTTATCATTGTATATATACCAAATATGAATACAATGATCATGATCATATTTATCAGTACACCGTTATCTACAGAAAATTTTGCTAAAGACATATCATCTCCCTTTTATTATTGTAGCCGCTAAGAACACGAAGAACCGCGAAAAAAGGATTTAATTGTTTTGAGAATTCAGTTTTCAGTAGCTTGCTAAACCAGCCATTCGCAAGGTTTTTGGTATAATTCGGTGTTATTCGGTGGCTGATATTCAACCATTGCGAAGATTCAGCAAGTTCTGACTTTTGAAAGAAACCATTCGCAAGGTTTTTATCCGTGCTCCTCCGTGCAAATCTGTGAGCTATAATTTTTCGTTTGTGTAAATTCGTGTAATTCGTGGTTACATTGAAAATCGTTTTTCGTGGTAATTTCATGTATTTCATATTTCTCTACCCGTCCCGATCAATTCAATTCGAAGCCGGATTTCACTTCTACCAGAGTCCCTTCGGAAAGACTGTCTATACCGTCAATCACAAGTTTATCTCCTGCTTGCAGTCCGGATTTTATTATTATATTATTAGATACTTTTTCTCCCAGTTCCACTATTCTGAGTTCAGCCCTGTTCTCCGAATTTATAACGTAAACAAATTGTTTATCATATTTTTCGCGCAGGTTCTCGATAGAAGTGTAGAGCACATTTTTAAATGTTTGGGAATAGATGTGTCCTTCGACCACCATTCCCGGGAAAAGTTCCAGATTTGGATTGGACAGTGTGATTTCTATTGGATAGTTATTCCCACCTGTAACAGGACGAATTCCAACACCAGATATCTTACCTTCATATTCTTTTCCATTGTATACAACAATTACATGGTCATCTTTTTTTACAAAGGAAATATCAGATTCACTTATCCCTGATTTGATCTTTAATTTTCTTGAATTAACTATACCGGCAATTTTCATCCCCGGATTCACCATTTCACCAACTTCCAAATTAAGTTCAGCAAGAAAACCTGAAACAGGTGAAGTAAACTGAGAATTCTCTAAATTCTTCCGTGCACTTTCAGCATTAGCCAGGGCACCATTGTAACCTGCCTGAGCATTCTTAAGAGAACTATTAGCCTGTAGGAATTCACTTTCTGAAATTGTATTCTCTTCATACAATCTCTGGGAAGCTTTCATGCTCATAGTAGCTGTTTCCATATTTGCTTCCGCTGCCATCAAAGCTGCCTGAGCCTGTAACAATAGATTTTTTGCATCGGTGTTATCAACCCGACCGATAGCATCACCTTTATCTATCCAATCACCCAGATTTTTGTAAATTTCAACTACTTTCCCATTTGTTTCACTGGAAAGATCCACGTCTGTGATCCCTTCCAATTTGCCAATGATATTCACATATTTCTCAAGATTTTCTAATTCCATTTTCTGAACCATTACGATCACTTCTTGCTCTTTAGATTTGTCACTCTCATCCATGCCGGGTTTTTTGTTTTCCGTGCAGGAAATAAGTGATACTAAGATCACAAGAATTATTAAAGTTAGTTTAAATAATTGTTTCATTTCTCCCCCCATTTTATTTATTTAATATTTTTTCTAAAATTTGCGGATCTTCAATACCCATCAATAACTGCAATGTTGACTTAGCACGCAAGAAATTATAAAAACTGGTTGTGTATTGATTTTGTGCTGAGGTAAACATCACTTCCGTAGAGAGAAGATCATTGGCAGTAATTACACCATAAGTAAATCTTTCTTTCATCTGATTATAAGTTTCTTTAGAATATTCCATTGCAAGTTTAGAAGATCTTACCGTCTTAGCTGCTGCGACCAGATTTATTAATGAACTTCGCAATGAAAGTATAATCGTATTGTTGACTGATTCTAATGCATATTTCGATTGCTTCAAATTATGGTTAGCTTTTGCAACTTCCAAACCATTATCTGCAAGCGGAAATATGGGAATTGAAAGATAGACTCCTAATTGACCACTTTCAATAAAGTCTTCCTGGTAATCGTATTTTGACCAATTATTGGAATATTGTAAATTCACTGATGGTAAGAAGTTTCCACCAGCCATCAGTAAAGATTTTTTATTTGTATCGACCGAGATCTCAGAAATCTTAAGTGATGGATTATTGGTTTCACCAATATCAATTATCGCATTGGTCATTTCATCTAATTCGGAAATAGATTTACTACTTAATTCATCTAAAGTTGGTTGATGAATCTCAATTGGAATTTCTGCAAGTTCTTTCACTTTCTCAATCTGCAAGAAATTAGCTAATTCCAATAAACTTATCTGGTAAAGATTTTCTATCTGGATCAGGTTTACTTCTTTAACTGCTAATTCAGATTGTAATTGTAGATATTCTGCTTTGGAAAGCGTTCCAGTATCGTAGCGGATCTGAGCGATCTCTACATTTGTTTGGGAAGAGAGAAGATCCTTTTGTGAGATTTCCAATAAAACCTGGTTTTCCAGAACATTAAAATATTTTGATTCCACATCAGCTATTGTACTCAAGGTCTTGCTTTTCAAACTCTCTTTAGAGATCTTATAGCCATCATTAGACATCCGCGCACCTAACCAGAGTTTGCCACCATTGAAAACAGGCTGATCGATTGTATATCCATAAGATTTGGATTCTTCTGCCGGTTCCAGTCCAATCATTACAGGATCGTTGAATTGAGCATAATTCCCGGTTAAACTGGCTGAAGGGATCAAATTTATATATGATTGCCAAAGACTATTCTTACTGGCTTTGGTTGCCTGCTGTTGAGACAACAAATCTGGATTGTTTTTTAGGGCAAGCTTCTTTGCTTCATCCAACGAAAGTGATTGCGCTGTTAAACCCATTGATAACAGAATCACAATAATTGATAATAGTATTTTTTTCATTTATTCTCCTCTTTAAATTCTTTTTTATTTTCTGGTAGTTTTGCTCTTTTCTTTATCTGATCTAATGTATCCTGCTCAAGAGCTTTCATCTTTCTCATTGTCTCATGCATAATTTTTGCATAGAAGGGAAATTCCGGCATATCACCGCATTCAACAGCTTGTTGATGTCTTTCTTGCATTTTCAATTCCATTTGCTCAAGTTTCTTTTCACGGTGCTCTATTATTTCAAAAAATTCTGCCCGGGTTACATTCTTCCGAACAAAACGAAAAGCATTCCAGAAATCTACCGGTGTATGAGATTGATCTTTTTCCCAAAGAAATGAATTTAATAAATTCATGAAATATTCGTGACCATCATCTGTAATAGTAAAAACCTTACGCGGTGGATTATTACCTTCTTGTTTCATCTTCCCTGTTATGAATACTTGTTTCTCCAGCCTTTGCAGAGCTTTATAAACAGAAGGTGTCTTAACCCTCGTCCACATTTCAATTCCACGCTTTTCAAAATACCTGATTATTTCATAACCATGCATTGGCTGCCTGTTTAAAAAGCCTAATACAACCAGATCGAGTCGTGACATTTTGCCTCCTAATACTATACTAATGACAAATTAAATTTCAAAATCCTGCACTTAATTTTCGATTATTTTCTTTTTCACTATTCTACTATAGAATAATGCAAAAGAGATTTAGGGCAAATTATTGTCAACTATATTACTATAAAGTAGAATAGCCACGATGTTCAAATATGATATTCTGAGAATATTTTTCTGACAGTATAGGATTTTAACTTCTTTATATTATTAGTGTTAGCAATTCCGAACAGAATATTTTTCTTGACACTATTATGTACAAAAAAGTTTTTCACCAGATATTTTTTTATAATAAAATAAATTAAAATCCTGTTTAGATGAATAGGTAAAATATGGAGATTTAATGCATCAAAATAAGTTGTTTTCGTTTTTAATAATATTAATTGTTATTGTATTTGCAATAACAGATATAGTTCATGCTTCACAATTACGGGATATCCAAATAATCGAGATTGAGCAATTCACTTCAGTTCCTGAATTTTCAGGCATTTTAACTTATGATGAAAATATTCAATCATTCTTTGATTTTCTAAGTCCGATCATTAAATCAGAAAATAGTTACATAATGCAGGACAGGATTAAATTATTAAAGCTGATCAAGAAATCTGAGAAAGGAAATCTTAATAATAATAATGATATTAACTGGATCAATGATAAGGCACGATATTATAAGTTGCAAAATTTTTCATATAAAAGTCAGGAAAACTTATCATATTTATTAACAAGAATTGATGTTATCCCTGAATTAATGGTAATGTCTCAAGCTGCCATTGAGTCTGCATATGGGACATCAGGATTTGCAAAAAAAGCGAATAATCTTTTCGGTATGCGGACATTATCTCCAAACAGAGGTATTATTCCTAAACAGCGCGCAAAAAACACACGAATCTATGTAGCAAAATATGATACGATTAATCAATCAATTCAATGTTATTTACGAAATTTGAATACACATCAGGCTTATGATTCTTTGAGGAAAATGCGTAATGATTTTCGTAAACTAAATGAACCTCTTGATGCATATGAACTTGTATATGGATTGAAAAAATATTCTACTGAGGGTGATATTTACGTTCAAAAGATCCGAAGAACCATGAAGAAACATGAAAGTAAAATTAATGGGAATATTTAGTAATTTATTAAAATCCGTATGAGAAGATTCAATTCATATCACATACTTTAATTAGAAATATTTAATCCCAAATAAAACAATACCGAGTTAAATTCATAAAAGGATTGACACGTTGAACAGTTATTCAATGTTAAGAAAAAATTTTACATAAATTTTTGAATCGAGGAGAAATAAATGGCTATCCCATTAAATAAAAAAGAAAAAGATTTTATGCGAAAAATATTAGAATGGGACCAGCAAAAGGTTTCACTTGTAGTTATAATAAATAATATAGTTTTAATCGCTGGTATGCTAGTAACCCTATATGTTGCTTTCAAAACAATTACAAACTTAAATAATCTTCAGTCATTGTGGTTACTTTTACCTGGATATGTCATTGGAATATTACTGTTGAGTATTTTTATAATTGGAGATGTAAGGGTTAAAGAACGCAGGAAATATGCTGCGGTTATGCGAAAGATCCTGATCCACAGCAGAAATAATGAGTTATGAACGATATAGATAGATCACAATTATTAGATCTGGCTAGAAAAAGTATTGAATATTATTTAGATTATAATAAAAAAATTATTTTAAAGAATCCTGATAATCCTGCATTTAAGGAAGATCGAGCAGTATTCGTTACACTTCACAAAGATGGAAATCTGCGCGGTTGTATTGGGCATATGCATGCACAAATGTCACTTGATAAAGCAGTAATAGAAATGGCTACAGCCTCAGCCTTTGAAGATCCCCGGTTTCCACCCGTTCAAAAAGAAGAATTGGCAAAAATTGAAATTGAGATTTCTGTATTATCACCAATGGAAAGAATAACTGATTATAAGAAAATTCGTATGGGAATAGATGGAGTTTGGATTAAAAAAGGTTTTCGCAGTGGCGTTTATCTTCCACAGGTAGCAATAGAAACAGGTTGGGATCGTGAAACTTTCTTAAGAAGTTTATGCTCTTCTAAAGCCGGATTATCTGCAGATGCTTATAAAGATCCTGATACCGAGATCTATATTTATCAAGTTGAAAAGTTTAGTGAGTAAATTTCCACTAATAATGTTTCGAAGACAAACTTGAGAACGTGTATAATCTAGGGCGATAGAATAAATTCGAAAGTATTTATATAAACAAAGACTCCGAAATATTTCGGAGTCTTTGTTTTTTGCTAATAACCTTTAGGGAGGATATTAGAGTTCATCATTTGTGTTCAATATTTCAATGTTCAAATCTATATTTTTCATCTCTTCTTTTACTTTGTTAAGATTATCTCTCACTTCATCGAGTTCTTCCATCTTGATATGCTTGATAATCTGTATTTTATCAAATTGATCATGAAAGTTTTCAAGATCACCTAAATTTTTTTCTACACCATTTATGATAACTTTGATCTCTCCATCATCAATTGTAACTTCCACTTTCTTCTCTGATTTAAGATGCTCTCTTTCACCAATCTCCACAACAATATTTTGTACTTTCCCATCTCTTTCAATTGTGAGAGTAATATCATCTCCAATTTCTTTGCCTTTTATTGCTTTCCCAATTTCAAGGTCTTTATCCTTTTCCACAGCAACAATTATATCTCCATCTTTCAATCCGGCTTTTTCAGCTGGAGTTCCTTCCAGAACCTTTGTGATCGTTGTTTCTTTTGTTACTGTTTCTTCACCATCTTTTATGGTTTTCTGTTT
>DAOUTP010000106.1 GCA_030626645.1 Candidatus Cloacimonadota bacterium | reverse complement strand
GTACTTAACTAAAATTATTTTTACGATTGACTAATCTTATGTAATATGGGAAGATTCGTCTTCCCATATTACTGTATTTTCAAATATTTTTTTTATTTTAAGGATGATTAATGCAATACGAATATAGATATCAAGGTATAACTTCTCAAGGCAAAGGTATTCAAGGAATTGTTCTAGCCTCAAATAAAGGAAAGGCAAAAAAGATAATTGATGAGCTAGCTAAGAAACATAGAATCAGAATAAATTCCATACTTAAAAAAAGTCTGTTTCTTTATAACCTCAAACTTGCCAGTGGAAAAAAAGTTAAAGGAAGACAATACGCATATACAAAAGGTGAAGTAAGTCGCGGTCTGGCTAATATGGGCTATAAGAATGCCAAGATAGAAAAAGCGATCATCGATATAAAATTGAAACCGCCATATGCCAGCATACTAATGTTCGTAAACTTGAGTTCCTTTCTTTTAAAAGAAAAAATGAGTTATGATAAGATCTTACGCATGCTCGCAGATGAAGAAACAAATCTAACTCTTAAGGAAACTTTAAAGAAAATTGAAAGTGAGTTAAAAAAAGGAAAGGAAGGAACTGAGGTTTTCGCAAAACATCAGGATGTATTTGGAAAATTCCCAGCTTATATGCTGGGCTTAGCTACAAAATCTGGTAATATGGCAGAAGTTTATGATGCAACAGCTAAATTCATGGAACGTGAGATGGAATACAAAAAAAGCTTACGCCAAGCCTTGTTGATGCCAGCTTTTACTGTACTGGCAATGTTTGGAGCTGTATTGTATTATGTTATAAAAGTTTTCCCAGACACTGCTAAGATGTTCCTCAAATTCGGTATTGACCTTCCACCCATGACAGCAGCAACACTTGATTTAAGTGATTTCTTTGCTGTAAACTGGTGGTGGATAGTTCTAATGATCATAATTCCCATAATCGTTACAGCTCTCTGGTGGCGCACTCCTAAAGGAATGATCTGGCGAGATGCACATCTTATTAAATTACCTGTTATGGGTCATCTTATCCATAAATCAAGCATTGAGATTTTTTTCAGAGTATTTTCAGCGATCTATGCTGGAGCAGAAAATAATATTGAAACTTTAACGGCTTCAGCTGAAGCATGTAGAAACAAATATATTGAAAAAGGTGTTAAAGAAATCGCGATCCCATTGATGCTGAAAGATGGTATGTCACTTGTTCCAGCTTTAGAGAAAGCTGATGTTTTCAATCAGAGTACTCTGAGCCGTTTAACAACGGGTACCGAATCAGGTAATATTCTTCAATCTGCACAGCAGATATCCACTTTCTATGAAAAAGAAACAACTTACAAAATGGAAAATATTATTCAATCAATTCAAGTATTTATTGGAATGTTCGTTGCAATAGTTATTACACTTCTTACTGTTGTTTCTTCTGAAGTTGCAATGATATCACCGAATACTCCAGGTATGTAATCAAGGAGATATTTTGATCAGAAAATCCAGATTTGGTCAGTTATTACTAAAGAAAGAGGTTGTTGACCAAAACACATTGGAGAAAGCTCTAATCATAATGACTGAAGAAGATCCTTCGAATCCCAGGGGATTAGGTGAAATACTAGTTGATGATTTTAAGGTTAACCATCATGCAATTTATGGTTTGGTGGCAGAATTATATGCTTTCCGCTGTATAGAAATTGATGTAAATGAACTGGATCCTAATCAAATAAAACATACAAAGGAACTTTTATTAAAATTCCCAGAAGAATTTAAAAAAGAACTACTATATAAAAAGATACTTCCATATCAGATAACATATGGAAGGCGCAATACGCTTGTTGTTCTGGCAGCTGACCCAACAGATAAGGTAACTGAACGGATACCGCTTATAACAGAATACAAGAAATATGAGGTTGCATATTGTAAATTAAAAACACTGGAAGAATTAATTGGTATCATCGCTCCGCAACAAAATGAATTTTTGGATCTACTTCAAGAAGCTGGAGAACAAATTGAAGATATGGATGAATCAAAATCCACAGTTGATCTTGATGAATATGCACTTGATGAAGAGATCAATAAAAGTCTTCTGGTAAATCTATTTGAAGGTTGCTTAATAGAAGCTGTGCGGAAAGGTGCCAGTGATATTCATATAATCCCATATCGTAGAGCATCCGTGGATTTTTATTTTAGAATTGATGGAAAACTCATAAGTTGGCATAGACAGGAAAGGACTTCTCCTGAAGCTATATCTGCTGTTGTGAAAGATAGAGCTGTTGGTGTTGATCGTTTTGAGAGAGACACTGCACAAGATGGATTTATGCAAAGAGTGATCGATGATCACCTAATCCGTTTTCGAGTTTCAATAATACCAATTACATCTTCAGAATATGAAAGAAGATTTGAAAGCGTAGTTATTAGAACAATTGATGATAGAAATGTTATCACAGACCTGAGAAAATTAGGTTTTCAAACTAAAGCTGAAAATGATTTTCTCAAATCTATTAGCAAATCCAAGGGCATCATTCTGGTTACAGGACCTACAGGTAGTGGTAAATCCACAACTTTGATGGCAGCACTTTATCATATTATTGATCCTGCTATCAATGTCCTAACAGTTGAAGACCCCGTTGAATACCATATTAAGGGTGCCAGACAGCTAAAAATAGGAAATAGATTTACATTTGATTCTGCCATCCGTTCCATACTTCGTCACGACCCGGATGTTGTTATGGTTGGTGAGATACGTGATAAAATCACGGCTGAGATTGCTATTAAGTTGGCAAACACCGGACACCTTACTTTTTCCACATTACAT
This sequence comes from Candidatus Cloacimonadota bacterium, assembly GCA_030626645.1. Classification (GTDB taxonomy): domain Bacteria; phylum Cloacimonadota; class Cloacimonadia; order Cloacimonadales; family TCS61; genus Tenebribacter. Next base: position 3,667 of record DAOUTP010000106.1, on the reverse strand, counting down.
ACAAATGATGCACCCAGTGCAATTTCACGTATGTACAAAATGGGAGTAGAAACATTCTTGTTAGCCTACGCTATTAATATTATTATTGCACAACGTTTAATAAGAACATTATGTAATAATTGCAAAAAACCAATCTCAAAAGAAAGATGGTCTGCAGCTCTTGAAATGGGACTTACCGAAGAAGAGCTTCAATCTGGTAAAATATTCGAAGCTGGTGAGGGATGTAAAAAATGCAATAATGGATATAAAGGCAGAACCAATATATGTGAAGCATTATATTTTACACCTGAGATACGAAAAGCTATTGTAGAATCCGGTGAAGAGATAGATGAAGATAATCTCCGTGAAATTGCTGAAGGTCAAGGAATGCTATCCCTGATGGATTCCGGATTAGATAGAATTCGAACAGGCATGACTTCTGTTACCGAAATAACATATGCAACTTCGGAGGATTAGATAATGAATATACAAATGTTATTAGTTTTGTTAGCATTAGCACTTTTTTCAACTATGCTGTTGAATACTTATAGTATTATGCTTGATCAGTCTGCTTTGGTTTATGATAATATGCTATACTTACAGGGACAAAAAATTGCAGACAGGTATTTTCAGAGAATTGAATCTGAATTGTTGGGTGATCCTCCAGTTTTTTATTTTACACAAATTCATTCAAATTACTCAAATATTAGTGAAACCAGAATTGTGAATAATGTTACTTATAATATTCAAGTTACTTCAACTTATTGTGATAGTTTAGGAAATACACCCTATTCAGATACTTTATTTCAAAAATTAGACGTACGCATTAATTGCTTATCGACAACAATGGATACCTTATACATTGGAACGATGAGTTCTCCATTCAGCAAAGTTTTTTTTAATAGAGGATTTTAATTATGTCGAGCATGTTAGATGTCATAGGAGCAACAATAGCTGGAAGCGTAGTCCTTCTGATGATATTCAGCGCACTTTTCAACATACAGGTGATAAGCTACAATACTCAACTTCAGATCAGCTTAAGCCAGATGTCTGAAGATTTGATTACAGGCAGGAAAGTAGGAGGCTTAGACCAACCTGGTTTAGAAAGCATATTATCCAAAGTTGGTGCAGGAGTTCCTTCGGCTACTGATCCAATAATCGAAGCCACTTCAAATAGTTTTAAGTTTCTTGGACGGACAAACCTTACTTCTAGTATTAGCACTTTTCATTTTGTACAGGAAAGTCAAACAAGCAATGGTTTTCCGTTATATGTTTATCAAAATGATATGTCTAATCCGATATCAGGTCCTTTCTGGATGGCTGATTCATTGTTAATCTCATATTATGATGTGAATAATAGTATAATCAGTTCTCCAGGTTCTAATCATGATCTGATCCGTTCTGTTGAGGTGAATCTTACATTTTTCTATAACACGCATCAACCTGATATTGATAAAAGATTTATCAGGCATAATATAGTGTTTTGGAAATATTTTAAAAATTTATATTTATAGTAAATTAAAAAAGAGGTAATTATGGGAAAATTGTTAATCATTGTTCTTTTAATGGTAACTGCTGTTTTTGCAACAATTCTGGTTTCAGTTCAAAATAAAAGCGGTGATGTTGCGGATCTGCTCTCTGCTAATATGTCTGAAATCAAGGCTAAGTCCTTAAGCAATGAAGCTCTTATATACAGCATAAGACAGTTGGACCAAGGTAATCTATCAGTAAGCGAATCAGGTGCAAGTCAATCATACTCAAGTTTTGATGTTCTGGATGGGACAATAGACAGTATTAAATATGTGATGATCGGTTCAAGTGATACTCTGAGGATAACTTCTTTTGTAACAGCCAATGTCAATGGTAAAAAAACTCAATATCAAAGTTTAGCAGAAGTTTTTTATCGCAATTCTAACTTATTTGATAATACAATCACCTGCTCAAAAGATCTTCATGTTACTGGAAGCTCAACCATTGTAGGAAACGTTGAGGAAAATGTTGAATTAAACTTTAATACTATTTTTGGCAGAACTATGGCACAGATGAGATCTATCGTTGACAACGATTACGTGAATCCACATAATAATGTAAGTCCTGTTAATGGGATAACATACATAGAGGGCGATGCGCACTTCACTAATCATCATTGGAGTGGTAGTGGTCTTTTAATAGTTGATGGAGATTTCCATATGACGGGTGGTACTTTCGATGGTATTATCTGGGTGGAAGGTGGAAGATTCATGATATCCGGTAATGGACTTGTGAATGGATCTATTTTCGCTAATAGCGACCCTGATGAACAAACTCACGTAACTGGAAATTGCGATATTTATTATAATCAAACTATTGTACAACAAATATTAAGTACTTACAATATCACGCCTGGTAAGGAAATTAAAATATTAAGTTGGGATAATTAAATCAATCAAAAAAAATTAAATTATAAGGAGGAAGCTTATGGGTAAATTATTAATAGTTGCCATATTAGTAATAGGTTCGATATTTGCATTAATCATTATTTCAGTTCATGATAAAACTGAGGAGGTTCCGGAACTTGCATCCAGTAATCTCGCAGAATTACAAGCTAAAGCATTATGCCGTGAAGCTCTAGTATACGGAATGAAGAACATTAATGATGGAACTGTTCCAATATCTACGGGGACCAATACACAGACTTATACTAATTTCGAGGTTATGGAAGGTACAATAGACAGTATTCAATATATAGTAAATACCTCAAATGACACTATAGAAATTAATTCTTATGCTACCTATCAAAGTGAAGCTGATATAATCCAACATAAAAGCACTGCTCTGATTAATAGGTTTCCTTCTAATGCTCAAGGAGCTATGTATGCAAACGGATCGATCAATGTGGGCGGTAGTGCAGATATTACCGGTGCTATTATTGAGAACTGCGATCCACCTTTAGATTTTGAAGGATTTTTTGGTAGAACAATGGCACAAATGGATTCTATTGCTGACAATCACTTTATAGATCCTCCCAATAACCCTGAGGGTTTTGAAGATATAACCTGGGTCTCATTTGCTAATGAGGGTGGTGAATTGATGGTGACTACTGAAGGATGGACAGGAAGTGGAATACTTGTTGTAGATGGTGATGCTCAGTTCTCCGGAGGTTCTTTCGATGGAGTAATGTGGATTACCGGAGATTTATTCATTAATGGTAACAATGGATTCGACGGAGCAGTTTACGTAGAAGGAGGAATCCATTATAATGACGTAATCGTGCTTGGTAACTGTCAAATAACTTATGATTATGCGGCTATACTTGCTGCATTTGAAGATGCAACACTGAGCTTAGATTATGGTCTTAAAATTCTCAGTATATTTGAAGATGAATAATCTTTAATAATGAGTTGATGAGATAATGAATGCACTAAATATTGAAAACCATGAGATTGAAACTTATAAATGGTGGTCAAAAGTACGGTGGTTCATTGTTTTAATCCTATTTGCTATCGGGATATTAAGAGTAACTCAGGTAGATCAGACTTATCCGATTGTTATATTTATAGCAACATTCCTGGGAATATGTATTTTAAATATTCTATTTTATCTCCAGATCATAAAAACCAATCCTCTATTCAGCTCCTTGCAGATCGTGCTTGATATTGTTTTTGCTACTATTGTTGTTCATCTTACAGGAGGGTTGAACAGTTCTTTT
>DAOUTP010000325.1 GCA_030626645.1 Candidatus Cloacimonadota bacterium | reverse complement strand
GTCTAATAATTTCTCTTTTATTTTCTAATTGACTAAATATCTCTTTAAATTGCTTATTCACGAATAATAGAATTTGAGGAAAAAATGTATTATTTTAGAGAAGATTTAAAAAATAAGAAGCCTGTGAATATTAACGTTCCTAATAAGAAAATTAAAATGGGATTAAATGAAAGCTCATTAGATCCATTTGAAGTTGTTAAAGATGAGTTCTTGGAGAAAATGAAAAATGTTCAACTCAATCGTTACTTCAATGACATTACAAAAACCTTAAAAAAACAACTTTCTGAATATGCAAATGTTGCACCTGAATGTTTGGTTTTTGGAAATGGTGCTGACGAAATGCTTTATTATATTTTTAATTCAGTTCGGAATGATAATAATTCATTTGCTGTCTCACTTGCTCCTTCTTACTTCGATTACAAAAGCTATTCGGGAGCAGTTGGATTGGGGATAAAATTTCTTTCATTAAATGCTGATTTTGATTTTTCGGTTGTGGAATATCTACAACTTTGTGATGATGTAAACTGCAAACTCAGCATTCTTTGCAATCCTAATAATCCCACTGGAAATCTACTGAATGAAAGTAAGATTATTGAGATTCTGAAACAAAGTAATCGACTGGTTCTGATAGATGAAACATATTATGAGTTTTCAGGGAAGACCTTTGCAGATAAAATTTATGAATATCCAAATCTGGTCATTGTGCGTTCCTTTTCCAAATCCTTTTCTGCAGCTGGACTCAGATTTGGTTACATAATTTCTCATCCTGAAAACATAAGAGAACTGGAAAAAGTTATGACAATATTCCACTCGAACTTGATGACGCAGACAATGATATCAACCATGCTGGAGAAAAAAGAGATATTTCTGGAACATAACAAACTGATTATAAAAAATAGAGAAGATGTTTTCCAAAAACTTTCTGCAATTGATGGAATAACGGTTCATCCTTCAGCAACGAATTTTCTTACCTTCTCTGCTGGAGAAAGAACAGAAGATCTATTCAATTTCCTGATCCAAAATGATATTGCTATCCGTCCTGTTTGGCATCATCCCATATTAACAAAACACGTTAGAGTTACAATAAGTAATGCAGGACATAATGCTGCCTTTATTGCAAATGTGAAAAAGTTTATTAAAATATGAACTCGTTTGCAAGTAACTTGCAAATGCAATTGTGTTGATAAGTTCAATTTATCAACAAGAAGAAAAATATAAGGAGAATAATTTATGATAGGTAAAATAATTATATCAATTATTTTCATACCCATAAACGCAATAATTTTATGGGCAGTTAGTAGTTTGAATGTAGAACCCCAAAGTTATAAAAAAGCATTGTTCGCTACTTCATTGTTGTTTCTTATTTCTTTATTAAGATTTATTTCCTTTCAGGGGTTTTATGCTTCAATATTTAGTAATTTTCTGGGAGGTGGAGGTCTAAGTATTGTGCTCTCATTTTTTGTATTATGGGGACTGTATAAATATGACTTCTGGTCTTTACTTCTGATGTGGGGAATCTGGGGTATTCTCCAATTTCCGTTCAACATACTCCAGAATAAAATACTAACCTTACCCTGGGATATGATGATGCAGGCTTTTTGAATTCTGTAGAGTCAATTCCCCGAATTGACCGAATCCTCGGACGATTAAGGGTAATCGTTCCTACATGGATATTGAATTATTTCTTTGTTCGCAAATTCAACTTATAAACAAGAAATTATTGGTTCTATTGTCTCTCTGAGAAAATCTTACAAAGGCATGCGGCGAAGAGTCTCAACATAACTTTTGCAAATAGTAATATTTCACACACTCCAGATTCTTCGAGGGAAAAGCAAGTTGAATTCCTCAGAAAGACGGAGTGTACTTTTATTAAAACGCCTTAGCAATTCTGCAGGCTAAAGCAACATTATTTTCCACTAGCCTTATATTAGTTTCCAGTGAAGAGCCTTTAGTTATTTTCACGATTTCAGCAAGCAAAAATGGAGTTAATCCTCTTCCTGTTATACCGTTTCTCTTTGCTCTTTCCAGAGCTATTTTTATGTGTTCATCCATCTCAGCAAATGGTATCTCATACTTTTTAGGAATTGGATTTGCCACTAATATCCCATTTTTAAATCCGAGCTTTGTATTTGTTTTGTAAATATCAGCGATCT
>DAOUTP010000347.1 GCA_030626645.1 Candidatus Cloacimonadota bacterium | reverse complement strand
TATAGCCTTATTCACAGCTTCCTGCAGTGAATAAAAATTCCGAATGAAAATTTTTTCCAGCACATCGTTTTCCATTTCACTAACTAACCATAACTTATTTTTCTGCATGAAAGAGACAAATTTAGCAGCTTTATGATATCCCAGCTTGTAGTTACTTTTTACTTTTTGAAAGACATCTTCAGGTGAATTGCAAGATGCCATCAGTTCATAGAAGGCTTTGTTGCCTATCCCTTCATGGCAACGGGAAACCAGAATAAAAATTCCATTTTCCTTTAAGATAGATCTGCAGTTTTCCAGCCCTTTTTGTGATTGATACAGATTCCTGTTCAAGGGTGATTGATTGATCGCAATAACAATATCTGCTTTCTCCATGACTTCAGGTGCAAAAACATCAATAACTTTTACTGAAGCAGCTCTGAGGGTAGAATGGATATTCCCGCTGGTTGAATAAAACACTCTATTATTGGTATCGAGAACGGTGAGAATACAGAATGTTTTGGTAGTAACCATCATCGCAGCTTCTTTCATATCTTCATGAACGGGATTACCTTCTAATTCTAATATTTTGGCTTCATCCTGAAGTGCAAGTGAATGGTTTTTCTCTATCGATTCAAAAGCTGCAATTCCGGGCAGGAGGCTTTTCCTTCCTCCGGTGAATCCTGCAAAATAATGTGGTTCTACCGAACTGATAATAATCACACCATCAGCTTTTGTAACTTCAGAATTTATTCTAACAGGAGTTCCCCGAGAGGTTATTCCCAAGTAGGTCATCTCATCATTTTGTGAATCGTGACAGAAAATTCGATCTTTAAATTCTGTATAATATGTTCCAAATATTCTATCGAATTCAGTTTTTGTAGTTTTACGGTGAGTACCGAGTGCAACAATGAATTTGAAATTCTTTTCTTTGATATGATCATTAACAGCAGAAATTACAATTTGTGTGGGGGTGTTGCGGGAGCCGTCATTCACGATGATGAGAATATTTTCTTTATTATGCAAAAATGTTTGAAGATCAGGTGAATCAATCGGATTTTGTAATGATTCTCGGATTATTTTTTCTTGATCGAAAACTGCAACTTCTTTGTGCTTTATTATCTCAACTGGATTATACGGAATTTCCAAATTGAACTTTTTCCCATCTATTGATATTTTATAATTCATACTTTCAAAAACCAGTTAGTAATTTGATTGTCAATTAGAAAAGGTTGAATAGTTTGTGGATAAGTTGTTGAGGATGATCTTCTGTAAAAGCTCACCTTCTCCTGTCACACTGAGTTTATCGAAGTGTAGAGTATTTTTCCTGCTAGTTTCATCATCTTCCTCACCTTGTTCTTCGTCCTTCGTCCTTCGACAAGCTCAGGATAACACAAGCTCAGTAAAGTAGTTCCTTTCTGTGTCTCAGTGACTCTGTATTGCAATTAATCACAAAAAATAGATCAATAATGGAACGTAGATGATTCCTAATAATAAAGAAATAGAAACCAAACTGGCAGCAAATTCTTTATCCATCTCTTCTAAAGAAGCAAATACAAGAGTGTTATAGCCTACCGGTGCTCCGCAGAAAATTACAATTAATGTCCGCATGATGCCTTCGATATTGAGCAGGTTAACAGCTAATAAACCTAACATCATTCCGAGCCCAATTCTTATGGAAAAAACTGTAAGCATTTTACCAAGATTGGTAACCTTAGGACTGAAGTAAATTCCAAGTGATAGAATTACGAGAAAGATAGTTGGTTTTCCTACGATTTCCAGAAAATTCAAGGCTGTTGGATGTAATTCAAATTTAAGTAAATTGAAGATAATTCCCAGGAGCAATCCCCAGATCGGAGGAAGCAATAAGAATTTTTTAACCGGGATCTTACTCTTTTCATTTTTACCAAATTTAATGGCAAAATAGTAGGCAAAAGTAAATATCATCAGGGTATTACCAAAATCGAAGATCGTATAGATCGCCAAACCTTGATTTCCATACGCTGCCAGAACAAACGGCAGAGTGAAGCCGGT
>DAOUTP010000210.1 GCA_030626645.1 Candidatus Cloacimonadota bacterium | reverse complement strand
CCATTTTACTTTGAGTTTAAGTCTGTTAGCTGCAGCTGCATGAGTCAATGCTGCACCAACACTTTTGTATGCATCCTGATGTTCGACATATTTACCACATACTGCAATTACAACTTCCTCAGTAGAGTTCTTTATACTATCTATTATCCTGTCCCAATCCGAAAAATCGATGTTTTTTTGTCTCAAGTGAAGATGTTCACAAATTCTTTCATGGATTTTCGCCTTCATGAGAACTTTTGGAACCTCGTAAATAGTTGATACATCATAAGCATTTATAACTCTGCTTCTCTGTACGTTTGTAAAAAGTGAAATTTTGGATTCGATCTCTTCATTTAAAGGCATCTCTGAACGGCAAAGTAGAAGATCGGGTTGAATACCTATTTCGCGTAATTTAGTTGTGGCATGTTGAGTAGGTTTTGTTTTAAGTTCTCCAGCCGCTTTTATGTAGGGAACGTACGTAAGGAAAATGAATAGAGAATTTTCTAATCCTACATCCATCCGGAACTGTCTAACAGCCTCTAAGAAAGGCAGGCTTTCAATATCTCCAACTGTTCCACCAATTTCGGTTATAACAATATCACAATCTTTTCCAATAGATGTAATAAGTCTTTTAATCTCATCAGTAATATGAGGAATAACCTGAACAGTTTTTCCTAAGTAATCTCCATGTCTCTCTTTTTTTAGAACAGTATCATAAATTTGACCGGAAGTAGAGTTAGATTTTTTATTGAGAGGATTGCCGATAAATCTTTCGTAATTACCCAGATCAAGATCAGTTTCTGCACCGTCATCCGTAACGAAAACTTCTCCGTGTTGGAAGGGACTCATAGTTCCGGGATCAACATTCAAATATGGATCAAATTTCTGCATGACTACTTTGTATCCCATTTTCTTTAAAAGAAGTCCAATTGAAGAAGCTGCGATCCCTTTTCCTAACGAAGATAAAACTCCACCAATTACAAAAATGTGCTTAGCCACAATAATTCTCCTTTTTAGTTAGTGTACAAATGCATTATTTTTCTTTATCAATTCTGCTATTAATATTTGATAAAAAGATCGGTTTTGAATCTTTATCAAAAAACTTCATTGATATATTACCCTCAATACAACGATCATAAGAGAAATAATTTGTATATTCTTTAATGTCTTGATTAAATCCAAGTGTTAGAAAACATTCTTTATCACTATTTATAAGTTCATTCTGTAAATGGAAGTTTCCTTTCTTATCTTCTTTAAATGCAACATAGCGGATTGATCCATTCTCAAATTTAATTTTTATGTTATTATAATTTCGATCTTTATAATAGATCTTCTCTGCAAAGTAGATACCATTCATGCTCTCACGCGCTATTGGAAATTCAATTATTCCGGTAGGTAAAACTATTATTTGGTGTTCGGTTATATCACCGGAAAAGAGAACTGGTTTATCTCTATTTATTTTTATAGCCAATGTCTCATCGTTGGTTGTTATTCTATAATTAGAAAACGAGAAATATTGCTCTCGGTATTCTTCACCGTTAATTTTTAAAAGGTTATAATTGCAGTTTACACCTCGAATGTATGTATCCACAAGTTTGTCATAATCTGTACCAATATATTCTGCAAGTTCTTGTGTGGGAAAGTTGAGGAATATGATCTTTTTCTTTTGCTGGAAGAGATGCTGCATAATGGAGTTAGTTGAATCTTTAAATTGTTTTAGCTGCTTATCAGAAGTTTCATGGAAATCACTGGAATAACTTTCCCAGCTTATCTCAATAAATTTATCTATCGCATTGATCCAATTCTTATAATAATTTGGTGGAACGGAAAATATATCATCCGGCATTTCGGCAAAGAAACGTTTCTTAAGTTTTTCGGTGGACATTTCTAAAACAGGAAATGCCTTCCTTTTCCTTATTGCAACAGCTAACTCTTCTATTAATGGTAATTCGATGAGCGGTTCGTTAGCATTGTTGGCATTATGGATTTCACCGGAAATTGAGATTACATCATTTTTTTTGATTTTTAATAGATTATTAATTATATTAAAAGCTAACTCAGAAAAATTTTCCATTATTTCAAAAACCAGCCTTCACCAAGTTTTACTTTTATCAGTTTTTCTATTTCCATATCGAGTATTTTAGAAGCGATTTGTTTGAATTTTGCTTCATTATCACTAACATAAAAATTATCTTTTCCTATTTCTTTAGTTTCTCTATTTGGAAGGATCTCATCAAGTTTATCAGTAACAGCCTCAGCACTATCGACAAGCGTGATTTTGTTTCCAACAAATTGTTGAATTGCAGATTTAAGAATAGGATAATGAGTACATCCAAGAACCAGAGTATCAATATCGTTCTGTAAAAGAGATGTAAGATATTCTTTAATGGTAAGCTTTGTTACTTCATGATCTTCCCAACCCTCTTCGGCAAGTGAAACAAAAAGCGGGCATGGTTTACTAAATACATTACAGTTTTCATCAAGTTTGGATATTGCAGAGGAATATGCCTTGCTGCGGATAGTTCCTTCAGTTCCAATTACCCCAATGCGTTTATTACCGGTAACTCTAATAGCTGAGAGAGCACCCGGCTCAATAACACCAAGAACCGGAATTGGAAGTAATTTTTGCAGTTGCGTTATGGCTGTTGCAGAAGATGTATTACAAGCTATTACAATGATCTTAGCTCCCTGTTGGATCAGGAATCGAGCATTTTGTATTGAATACTCAATAACCGTATTCCGGGATTTTGGACCGTAAGGAACTCGAGCAGTATCACCAAAATAGATGATATCTTCGTAGGGGAATCGTTTACGTATCTCTTTAAATACGGTCAATCCACCAACACCTGAATCAAAAATACCGATTGGCTTTTTATCCAAAATATATACTCCTATAAAAAAATAACTTGTTCCCAACAATTGTGAATAGAAATATGTTGTCAAGCTGGCAGTGAATAATTATTTTAGAATGTGAAATTATAGAAAAAATCAGATTGGATTGAACTAATGAAAAAAATCGGATTAACACTTGGTGGTGGTGGAGCAAGAGGTATCTGCCATATTGAATTCCTTAAAGTTTTAGACGAGATGAACTTAAAACCCTCCATAATTTCAGGAACAAGCATTGGTGCAATTATTGGTGCTTTTTATGCTTCTGGATTATCGGGAAAAGAAATTCATGATATTTTAAACACAATTGATATCAGCAAAAAGAAAATTAAAAAAGAATCCTCTACGAATGAAAAAGAGGGAAATAAATTAGAGAAGTTCGTTGATGAAAAGATAACTGATATCAAAGATTATTACAAAAAATTTGAAAACATCCATAAAATGATCGATATTTCATTTTTCAAGAATACAAGTTTTATATATGGAAAGAGAGTAGAAAAATTCTTTGAAGAGAATTTACCGGTAAAAACTTTTGAAGAATTAAAAATTCCTT
>DAOUTP010000308.1 GCA_030626645.1 Candidatus Cloacimonadota bacterium | reverse complement strand
GGATACGATCCGCTACCATAAGGAGAATTTATGGACAAAAAGACTCTATTAGCCGTTCTGCTTATACTTGTTGTATTTTGGTTAAGTAGTGAATTTCTTTGGAAAAACAAGAATACACAACAAGCTCAGCAGCAAACAACAGAAGAAAATGTAACAAATCAGACAGTAGAACCTTCCAACCTAGATCAAACAATTCAAGAAACCGAAACTGAAATTATTGCCATGGACAATGATATTAATATCAACAATAATATCGTTCTGGAAAATGACCTTATCAAAATAACATTCAGCAATAAAGGTGCTGTTATCAATTCGATTCAACTGCATGACTTTTTTATGAAAGACAAAGTTTCGTTAGTGGAATTGCTTAATGAAAACGGCAGCATCCTTAACACTAAGCTTACAGATACAGCCGGCAATATTTCAAATTATTCCAATGTTCCATTCCAATATGAACTTAACGAAGCCAGCCGTAAGATCACTTTTATTTCCAATACGGAAAAAGGAACTTATAAGAAGACATTTACTCTTTCAGATGATTATCAGGTTATCATGGAGACACAACTTAGCGGATTTGGAAATGTGAGCGGCTATGAACTTGACTTCGGTGGTGGAATTGCAGATACTGAAGAATATCTGAAAATGAAAAACAGAGAATATGCCGTTATCTCTCAGGTCGATAATGACATTAATAAGATCTCACTTTCCAAATTGAAAGAAGATAGAAAAGCTTCCGGGCAGATTGACTGGGCTGCGGTTCGTTCCAAATATTTTACATTAGCAATAATACCAGATGAACTTATTGAGATGAACAAAATTTCTGCTTACAAATTTGAAGATAGTCCTTCTATGAAATTATCAGTTTCAACAATTGGCTCACAGATAAATCATAAATATAACTTGTATTTAGGACCACTTGATTATGGCAGATTAAAAGGATATGATAACGGAATTGAAAATATTGTAGAATTGGGACCAAAATTCTTACAAGGTCTCAGTAAATTATTTCTCTGGTTCCTATCGTTCTTGTATAGCTTTATTCCAAGTTGGGGTTTGGTTATTATTATTTTTTCTATCATTCTTAAAACTCTTTTATATCCTCTAACTCACAAAAGTTTTGAATCTACAACCAAAATGCAGAAGATCCAACCTTTAACTAAAGAGCTTCAGGCAAAATACAAAGGTGATCCGCAAAAGATGAATGCAGAGCTTAAAAAATTGTACAAAGAACACGGAGTAAATCCACTGGGCGGATGTTTACCAATGCTGCTTCAGATGCCGGTGATCTTTGCACTTTATCCTCTGCTTAGATATTCAATTTCATTAAGACAGGCAAGTTTTGGTTGGTTACCAGACCTCTCGGAACCGGATCCGATTTGGGCACTTCCATTATTAATGGCTGTCTTCATGTTCGTTCAGCAAAAATTGATGTCACCTTCTAAGAAAAATCTGGAAGAGATGGATGACAAACAAAAAGCACAGATGCAAACTCAAAAAATGATGTTGTATTTTATGCCTATTATGATGTTCTTTATCTTTAAAGGATTATCATCAGGACTAGTTCTATACTGGACAGTGTTCTCAATAATCGGCTCTATTCAGCAGTACTTTATCAAGAAAAAATTTATGTAAGGAATAAATAGACATGAAAGAAACACTAGTAACAGGAAAATCAACTTCTAAAATAATATCTGAATTTATGAGAGAGAATAATCTTGAGCTTAATGATTTCAAATTCGAAGTTGTGGAAGAAGGCTCAAGCAGCTTCATGGGATTATTCGGTTCAAAGCCAACAACCATTAAATTTATCTATGATGAAAGTAAGGCTCGCATTACAAAAGTAACACCAAAAAGTAGTGTGAAAAGCATTCCCAAAAGCAGTAAAAAGATCAATAAAAAAATCAGCAAAAAAACCATTAGCAAAACCGTAAAAACTACAAATAGCAGCAGTGAAGACATAATTGGTATGATCAAAGAATTTGCAGAGGGAATTCTAAAGAGAATGAATATAGAATTCGGTTCTGTAGCTGTTACACAAAAAGACGGCATCTTTCTCGTAACCATAAATAACTCAAAAGATGCAGGATTCATTATTGGAAAAGAAGCCAAGATGCTTGATAGCTTTCAACATTTGCTAAATCAAATGATAAATAAAGCTGAGAAGAAAAAAATACAAATTATTGTAGATGTTGATGGATACAGAGAAAGACGCAAAAAAGCGTTAATTGATAGAGTTGACAATTTTTCTAAAAAGGTGAAAGAAACCGGGAGAAGTTATACCCTGGAACCGCTTGCTG
>DAOUTP010000029.1 GCA_030626645.1 Candidatus Cloacimonadota bacterium | reverse complement strand
TATTAAACATCCTTTACCCAGTGCTTTTCTCTCTTCTAATATCTCAATGAATATTCTGGTTAGTGTATTATCAAGTCCCGCGATTGGTTCATCAAGAATCCAGTATTTATCATAGTTCACAAGAAGTGCTGCTAATCCGATTCTCTTTATTTGTCCACCGCTCAATTCCCAGAAGGGCTTATCTTTTAAATGATTTATCCTTAATTTCTCCATGACTCTATTCCTGAGATCGGAAGATGACTCATCAAAATTTTTATTAAAACCATGCTGCCATAAAGTAAGATCCTCGTCAGGAGTAGCAGCAACAACATTGGAAAGTGGTTCCTGCTTGAGATAAATAATCGATTTTGAACGTTCGTTAAAAGAAACAGGCTTAAGGTCTAACTCATTAATATGAATTAACCCAGTATACTTTTTTTCCAAACCACTGAGAATTCTGCAAAGTGTTGTTTTCCCAGAACCATTCTCACCTTTTAAAAACGTGATCTCATTAAAGGGAAGCTGAATTGAAGTATTTGTAAAAATTGGATTATCCGGTTGATAGGCAAATGATAGATCTATAATTTTAATGCTTTTCATTCAGCATTCCCATTTCAATTGTTTTATTTGCTAATTGTAAAATATCATCAGTATGACCGGCAACGAATATAATTTTACCATTATTAGACTGTGTTTTGATCTCATTGGAAATTAAGTTGATATATTCTTGTGAAAGACCGGCAAATGGTTCATCTAATAAATATACATTAGGTGAAAGGGTGATGATAGAAGAAAGTGTGATTAGTTTTTTCTGACCAAACGAGAGTGAAGTTGTCTCTTTATATTTTAAGTTCTCAATGTTCAATCTGAATAAAACATCATCAATTCTTATGATAATATCTTTTGCCGGGACTTTTAAATTTTCCGGAGCGAAAGCAAGTTCCTGTTCAACAGTTGGGAAAAAAAGTTGATTATCTGGATGCTGCATAAGTAAACTTATCCGGGGTGCTATTTCGGGAAGAGATAATTTGGAGATATCAACATTATCATGGAGAATACTTCCGGTTAGATCACCTGTAAACACTTTAGGTATTACACTACAGATGATATTTAGAAGTGTGGTTTTACCGGTTCCGCTATCACCGCGAACAGCAATTATATCTCCCTTTTCAGCCTTAAATGAAAAATTATTTATAAGTAATGGTGTTGATGAATTATAGCGAAATGAAATATTGTTAAGTTCTAGCATTATTCTATTTCAATTGCTACTAGATATTTAATCCAACGCTGACTAAATTCATCAGAAGGTATCACCAACCGGATATACTGACCATCTGCTTCTTGTTGAAAAACAAGATAGAATATCTCATTCACTTCTTTAGTTAAATTAAGTGTTCCACCATCTTTCGAGTGAAAAATGTATTGAGAATCATTATCTGTAGGAATATCTAATGAGATAAAAATGCTGGAAAGATCATATCCATTGAAATTATCATTGCGATTAGTAGTGAAGCTAATCTGCTTATTCGAACGAATCTTAGAGAAAGAAAGAAAAATTTTCCTATTTTGAAAAGTAATCTGAATACCTTCATCATCCACTATCTTGCTTTTTTGATAAAAAATAAGCGCAAGAAGTATAATTATTAGAATAACAAATACAATGAATATTTTCTTCATATTAATTTAAATACCTCGTTACGAAGTTTGTCTTCGTAACATTGGCGTTCCCAAGAAAAACTTGGGAACGAGAATTAGAGAATTAATTTTCTTCATGTTACTCTCCACTTCGTTCCTTATATTTTCTGGCGTAATGACCATTCTTGCTGCTTTGTCCCAAGAATTCAAAATCATTCATTCGTTCAGAGAAGTTATTATTCTTGTTTGAAGTTCTGGAATAAACACAGATCTCTTTTAGATTACGGATATTACAGAAAGCAGGTAATTTATCTGATTTGGAATTCCATTCATTGTCATCTTTTTGAATATAGATCATAGAAAAACTGCGAGAAGTGACAAGAGCAGCAGTTCCATCAGAACCGATAAGAAGCGCGTATTTAATAGAAGGAGCAATTTCATTAAGTATTTCATCAAGGCTGCCATTGTTGCTTATTACAGCTTTACTTTTAATATTTCCTGAAAGAACTAGATCATTTGGTGAACAGGCAAAAATAAACAGAACAAAGGTGACAATTAAAATTGTTTTTACCATTCTAACCATTCTGCCTTACTCCAATTTCCAGTATTGAATTTTGCAGTTGAATTTTGCTTTTCAGCTTTCTCTCCGAAATGTAATATCACTTCAGCAGGGAAACTATTCCAATTGAGTATGCTATTTACTTTTACTAGAGATGTGAAGTGACTTTGGAAGATAACTGCAACATCAAAGATCTGAATATAAGCTAGATCTTTTATCCACATACCGGCTGGCATATCGGGACTTTTCAGATCAAATGAATCACCATTTTTTATCAAAACAGCTCTCTTTAAATATTTTTCGTAATCTAAACTATGTTTCACTCCGTCTTTTCCAACTACAAGCACCTCATCTTTAAGAAAAGGAAAAGCCTGTGCCATGATCTCAGGGAAAGTATAGCCAATAACCCTTACAAAAGGAGGAAGTTCATCCCTGATTTGTGTGTTAAGTAAAATTGATTCTGCGAAATAAATTGTGTGCGGGAAAGGAATGTCCGAGATAAATTCAGTTTTGATAGTACTGATATCCTGAATCCAGAACATATCTCTGATCTCTGGAATTACAAGACGGATATGCTTATCATTAAGAGTGTTGCCATTTCTTACTAAAGCTAAAATAACCTCTTTATTTAATATGTCTTCTTTTGAAACTCGTACAAGGTAATTATCCGAAGAGATAAAACAAAGTTTGTCATAATTTGAGATCCTGTACTCTTGTAAAATATCGGTTAGTTTTACACCTATCCAATTATCACTCTTTTCTTCTCCATCTTTGTTACGTTGCGTTGTTAATTCAACTTTCTCGTAACTATCCAGTTTTGATCTTTTCAGGTTTATAACTCTATCAGCATCAACCAGTTCAATTGAAAAAAGGATAGTGCTAATCAACATAATAATTCCAATTAATTTTAACTTCATTCCCTCTCCTAAACAATTCATATTATACATTCCCAATCAGGGGATTGGGAACGAGACCTATATTTTTATTTTTCTTCCTATATTATTCTGAATTTTTTAAGTTTATTGAATATTGAATATGAAATAATACCGCCCACAATTCCGGAAACTGCAGCTGCGATGAGTGAAATTATAAAGGGAATTGTAGCCAGCCGCATTACAATAATTGTAACAATAACTGCACCGTTAACATTAGCTGCAGTTACTATGAAAACTTGAGAAATTAAAGATCCTTTATTTTTAAAGAACAAAGAAACGAATTCTGCCATTACTCCGGGCAAAGTATAACTTATAAGTGAGACAGCACCATGATTACCAAAATATCCCATACTAAGCATTACAATTGCTTGTGTTAATCCAACCAGGAATCCTGCACCTGGTTTTTTCACAATTGCAATTGCCAGTGCGATCCACATCATGTATAAACCGCCGGCAAGTGAACCGCCGGGTATCATTAATGGAGCCGAGATAAGATGAATAAGCGGGGTTATTATCGGTTTGGCTGCCAACCCTAAAGCGCTCATGATTGCTATATACAACAAATCCTGAGATGAGTATTTTCTTAACCAGTTCATATTACCTTTATTTCAAATATATTTTAGAGACGAGAGAAGTGTTACACTAAATTCATCTTTTTCTCGCCTTTCCAAACACGGGAGATATTTTCGTTTCCAAAAATACCCTATCGGTAAAGTATCATGGCTGATATGATCAGCTTTAGAATCCTTTACTTCAGCGCAAAAACAAAAGTTAATTAGTAAATAATGATGTCAAGAATTTGGTTGGAGTTTAAGAAAAGAATATTTAGCAACGAACAAAAACAAACAAAACTAACAAAAGATAATAAGAGAGTAAAGAACGGATTAAAGAAATTGGCAGCGAACAAATAATGTTGGTTTTGTGAAGCAAACTGACATCTTCTCTCTAATAAAAAATGAACTACTTGACGATATGTTTGCTTTTTTGCTTATTGCGTATGTATTTTTTTCTGAATATTATTATTGTATAAGAGAAAAAAAAGTAAAATAATATTTATAACAGCTTGGAAATACAGATTCACATTGAAGTACGAGTTGACATCTTGTTTGGGTTGGGATTAATTTCTGTTTTAAATGTAATATCGTTTTTAATGTAGGTAATTATGAAAAACTCAAATGCAATTATTGATATAATGATGGCTTGTGTTTGGTGCGGAATTGCGTTCCTGCGGAGTCTGGTGGAATTGTTCCAACCCGAACGAGAGATGGGTAAGTATGAATATGTATTATCTGCCAAGAGTGAACGCTGGGAGGTTCGATTCCTCCCCTCCGCACACTTTTTCAATGATATATTATATTATATACCATATACTTCGTATGTTTCCCAGGCAATAGTTTGTAGAAACAGCATTTCATTTTCAGTTATCGTAGGATCATTTACATATATTGCTCCAACCGGTGTTTCATCCCACAGAAATGCAAAGAATGTGCAGCAGGCAAGGTAAGTTCCATGAATATTAGGATGGTTACCATCAGCCATGAAAAGTACTAGATCAGGATCCTGTTGAAGTGAGAACTGCCAGGCTCTTGCAACAGGAATTACAGGAGCATCAAGCTCATTCCCAATATAATTATAGGCTGCCGATTGCTGTTCTATCATCTCATCAAATACGCTTTCAAACGGCCAACTAAAGAAAAAGGCAGTTTGAGCACCTGCTTCGGTTATCACTGAATCTAAAAGTGTGGCATATTCATAAAAAAGTTCAGGATCGTTAACCGGACGTGAAGTCATTTCCTGCAATATCACCAGATCCCAGTTTCCTTCCTGAATTGTTTGAATTGTAGCGGGACTGTTGAAATGCTGCTCTAAAGTCCAGCCGCCACCCGTAACACTTGCACATTCAATAGCAAGAGTTGAATCAATTGAGTTTGCCAGGTTCATTGTGTGCAGGTCAACACCACCATTATAATATGTAATGCTGTTTCCAATAAAAAGAACTCTTTGTTGTAAATCAGGAAAGAGCTTTATTACAATTTCAACTGTTGCCGATTCTCCTGAAATTACTTCTCCACTTCCTGAGCCAGCTGCAATAAGGAGATCATCTTCATAAACTTCAACGTAGATCGTATAAATTCCGGGCTGTAGCTCAGAGAAAGTTCCGGAAGCTGTATTCGTACTATCATTAATAGTTAAGTATAAACTGCTTGTGAAATCGTCTTTAGTAATAGTAACACGAACCTGTGTCACGTTAAAACCATTTTCAAATGCAGGTTGTAATGAGATTGAAAGTGGTAATTCACCAGTCTGCTGGATCTCTGTTCCAAGTTGCTGGCAAGCGATAAGTGTGAATATTGTTAATACTAATATTAATTTGAATAACTTCAATGTATCTCCTTATATTGATTCAACATATTAATAGAAAGGCATTATAGATGAATTACTAATTATTAAGCTCTGTTAAAAGCTCTGTAGCAACTCCTTCATCATCTTTATGAACAAAGAATTCCACTTTCCCAATATCTGCACCAAAACCAAAATTGAATTGTCCTCCAAGAATACTCTGCATATGTTCACCTTGAACCAGATATTTGATGTCTGCATCAATTAGAATAGATTTGATAATTGCAGTTAATCCCAGATCAGAACTTTCAAATACCTTCACAAAATCAATTTGGTCAGTATCAGGTTTGTCTGGCAGAAGAAGAGCCTTGCAGTTCGGGCAATGTTTTTCTACCGTATCGATGAGTTTATCACATTCAGGGCAGTACATTTATATCCGTAAGCAGGGGGGAGATGCTTTCATAATTATCAAAACAAAATTTTTCTTTTTCAAATAATTCAACGCAAGAATCAACTACATCAGGATCGTACAGAATACCACTATTCTGTTTGATCTCACCCAATGCTCGTTCTAAACCGAAGGCAGCTCTGTAAGGTCGATGAGAAGCCATTGCTTCAATAACATCAGCAACCATTAGAATTTTAGCTTCCAGCATAATATCTTTACCACCAAGTCCTTTGGGATACCCGGTTCCGTCTATTCGTTCATGGTGTTGGAGGATGATATCTGCGATAGGCCAGGGAAATTCTATGTTTTTTAGAATGTCATATCCAGCCTGCGGATGGTTCTTGATCAGGTTGAATTCAGCAGGAGTAAGTCTGCGCGGCATACTGAGTATTTCAGCCGGAATGGATATCTTTCCAACATCATGGATCATGCCAACCATGTAAATACCTTCGATTTGCTGCTCAGAAAGTTTCATATTTTCTGCTATCGCTTTTGCCAGAAGGGCAACTCTTCTTTGATGTCCTGCTGTATAAGGGTCACGGGTTTCTATAATTAGTTCAGTTGCATGGATTATTCCGGTGAGAGTCTTTTTTAATTTTTTCAATGTTTCGCGAAGATTGTCTTCTAATTTTTTATGTTGAGTAATATCTGTTCCAATACCTAAGATACCTATAACATCTCCTTTTTCATCTAAACGAGGAGATAATGTCATTCGACTCCAGAGTTTTTTACCACTTTTTGTAATTTGTCTTAACTCACATTCTGTTCCTTTTTTTGTTGAGATCATCAGTTTTTTAGCTTTTAATGCTCTTTTCTTAGCTTCATTACCATCGTAGATAATTTGGATTTTCTTCTTACCAATAACTTCGCTGGCTTTATAACCAAAAATATTTTCCGCTCCGGTATTCCAATATAGAATATTCTGGTCTAGATCAGTTGATATGATTGATAAGGATGAAGAGCTTTCAAGAATATTAGTAAGAAGCTTATCGTTCTTATTGGTTTGGATTGAAGCATTATGATCAGATTTCACAATACACTCCTATTATTTCTTTTGTATTTCAACTCTATTTCTTCCAAGACGTTTAGCTTTGTAAAGGATTTTATCTGCAGCTTTAAGAACTTTTTCCGGTTTTGTTTGATTTCCACCATATTCAGCAATACCAATACTCACAGTTATTGTTACTATTTTGCGATTCTTTGAAGCTTGTTTCCCACGGTTTTTTGCAGTTGATGTTCTTCTAATGGGAGAACGAACATTAAACTCGGTTGCTTCGAGTTTTTTTCTATATTCTTCCATGTATGGTTCAGATTCTCTAGATGTTTTACCTGAGAAAATTGCCGTGAACTCTTCTCCGCCATAACGAAAAGTTTTTGCATTGCCGTTAACTTCACTAAGTTTTGATGCAACCATTTTTAAAACTTGGTCACCGGTTTTGTGACCATATTTATCATTGAATTTCTTAAAATGATCTATATCCAGCATAGCAATAGAATAATTTTTGGAAAGTGAAGACAAAGTCTCATTCAAACTTCTACGTCCGTGCAATCCTGTAAGTTCGTCAATATATGCCATTGAAAATGATGCTTCGATAGTGGTGATAAGCAGAATAAGACCGGAAGTTGTGAAAAATAACATAAAAGCAGGAGCAGGGACTCTTGAGCAAACTGCCAAAAATACTGAGATCGTAACGAAAAGATAACCACCATTTCTAACGTCACGGCTGTTAACAAATCTTAAGATCATGAAAATAATGATGATCAAAATAGTAAAAAGTGAAATTGTTGGAATATTTTCTATGAATGATGTTTTAAAAAAGATACCATACATATATTGAGTGAATCCCAAAAGAGCAGTAGCTAATTTTGGAAATTCAGCATGAAATTGTACAACCATTTCAGATTCTGGAAATTCTATTAAATTATAAAGAAATCTGATTATTCCAAACTCAAGAAGAATTATAACGGAATAGATAATAACAGTTCTTAACTTTTTTTTCCCAATAAAGGAAAATATGAAGATATTGATAGGAAGCAAGAAGGATATAATACGTGGAATAATATAACTTGAATCAGCTCCTGCATTGTCGGATGAATGAGTTAAAATAAAATAACCTAATGAAAGAATAAATGTAATTAAAATGAGGCCTAAGTTATTTGAACGAGCTGCTAATATTGCTACAATTACAAAAAGGAGATAGGGAACAAGCGGGAATATCACGATGAAAGCGGTTAACTCATTATCATAGCTTGCCTGCAGTAACATCCGATCCCATTGCCATCCGATTATCATCGATAGGAGAATTAATAAACTTGGTATTATTAATGGTGCAAACAACTTTTTCGCTGTATAATACAAAATTTCTCCCTAAATTTTTCTATTAATGATCATATCTTTATTTTTTTTGGATAGTTTTGATAATACCAGATCATAAGAATCGTCAATCATTCCCTTAATGATTTTCTCTGGAATGGTGTCGTTCAAGATAACTGTATTCCAATGTCTCTTATTCATATGAAATCCTGGAATTACCGCATTATACCTTTCACGTAGCCCTTCTGCAATAAACGGATCACATTTTAGATTTATGTTCAAAGGATCAATATCAATCGCGATCAAGGCAAACATCTTGTCACCAACTTTTATTACCATAGTAACATCATCAAAAGGGAAATCAACCGTAGCACCTTTCTTTTCTAAACAATAGGTGCGAAGTTCATCTAATTTCATCATTTGATTTCACTTTTACAAAATCTTAACAAAACTTTACGTGAAAAAAATCCGGATACAATATAAGATAAAGTTATAGCGGCAAATATTCCTGTCAATCCAAATAAATATGAACCTAATAATGCAAGTGGTATGCATAATATTAACATCTGAATTATAGTGAGTCCCGCGGCTTGTAAGGGTTTGTGCATTACATTCAAGGCTGTTGTGCTTAATATAAATATTCCCTGCATTGAATAGCTTATGGGAACGATCATGAGATATAAAGCAATGGTAGAAATTACTTGTGCATCATCATTAAAAATGCCCGCTATTGTATTTCGGAATGAAACAAGTAATATCCAAATAGCAATTTCCCAAAGAATTGAAAAACGATAGCTGATCTTAATGGCAGTATGAACACGATCGAATTTTTTTGCTCCTAGATTCTGCCCGATAAACGGACCAAAAACTGATGCCAGGGCATGTACAACTGCAAGAGAGAAAAATTCGATTCTAGAAGCTACTCCAAAGCCTGCAACTGCTTTGATTCCATAAGAAGATACAATTCTTGTTATTATTCCTATCGTAATTGGAATTATAATACGAGATCCGGCGATGGGAATTCCTATAAATAGTACTTGCTTCCATGAATTAATAATTTCAGTAATTTTAGGAATAACAAAAGAGATCATTTTCTCACGTTTAATTAGCACCCATAAAGCAACTGAGAAAGTTGTGAATCTACTTATTACAGTTGCAATCGCTGCTCCCTGTATTCCAAGCTCCGGGAAAGGTCCTATTCCAAATATCAATAACGGATCTAAAATTGTGTTCACGCAGACTGCAATAAGCATTATAATACTTGGAGTTTTAGCATCTCCTGTAGCACGGATCGCATTATTTCCAACCATTGGAACAACGACGAACGGCATTCCAAGATACCATATTTTCATATAAGTTTTAATATATGGTATTATCTTTGAAGTTGCGCCCATAGCCTTGAATAAAGGTTCAATGGTCAATAGTCCTAAAGTTACAAATCCTATAACAATAATTATTGAAAGAAGTAAACTGTCAGTTGTGAGTCTTTGTACTTTATGCTGATCACCTTCACCAATAGCACGTGAAATAACTGCAGAAGCTCCAAAACCTAAACCTAATGCAATACTGGAAACTACCAGTACAACCGGGAAAGTAAAACTAAGTGCAGCTAATTGATCTGTTCCAAGCTTTCCAATAAAAAAAGTATCAATTAAATTGAATGCAACCATTCCAACCATACCAAGAGTCATGGCAATGGTCATATTGGTTAGTGTTTTTCCTATTGGACCTTCTATCAACTTTGCAGTAGTTCTTTTAGGTTGCATATAATTTTTTCTATATTTTCCCTTTTTCTTTCATTTTTTCATATTGGTTAGGATAATGTTTTTCTAAGCAATCCGGGCAGATACCATGACTAAAATCAACATTGGAGTGCTTGGCAATGTATTGTTCCACATTTCCCCAAAAACCGGAATCATCACGAATTTTTTTACAATGAGAGCAAATGGGAATCAAACCTTCCAGAGTTTTTACTTCATCAAGCGTTTTTTGAAGTTTCTGAATAAGCTTTTCTCTCTCTTCTTCATCCTCTTTTCTTAAGCTTATATCTTTATAGATCACAAATGATCCTTTAGGCTCTCCAGCAATTATTATCGGTGCTGCTGAAATGGAAACAGGTAACAGATCGCCGAATTTATTCTTTCTATAAGTATCAAAATAAACATATCCGGAAAGAGTATCATTGTTCAATTTAGCGGCTTCTACTTTATAATCATCAGGTATGATCAATTCATCGATCTCTCTATCTTTGATCTCATCCAGTGTAAAACCAAATAATTCTTTAAATCGCGGATTGATATCAATTACCTGAAAATCATTATTAAGATATACACATGGTTCCGGATTACCAAGAAACATACTTTCAAATTGTGCTCTGCTTTCAGTCATCTTTTTCTCAGAATTATGTTTAATTAGAGCGATCTCGATTGTAGCGTATAATTCTTTAGATTCAAAAGGTTTAAGGATATAGCCATATGCCGCAACGCTTTTCGTTGATTCAACTGTTGCAGAATCGGCATAAGCAGTTAGAAAGATAATTGGGATATCGTTATCTTTGAGAATTATCTTTCCTGTTTCTATTCCACTGAATTCACCTTCCAGCATTATATCCATAAGAATTAGATCGGGGTTTAATGTTGATACATTCTCTATTGCATCTATGCCTTTATTGAAAATACCACAAACTTCATAACCAAATTGGTTAAGTGTGTATTTAATATCATCTGCTATCATTTGTTCATCTTCTACGATCAATACTTTTACCATTTTAAATGTCCTTTCATTTTTTATGCTTTGAAAAATGATAATAATAAGTCAAGAAAATATTATTTTAATGATAATGTACTTTACAAATACAAGGTCACAATAAATTTAACAAAAAATTAAATTCAATATAGGAGTATCTTATGAAAAAGATCGGAATTGATTTTCCTGAATCTCCACGTAGAACAGCGCTTTGTGATGTTGAAGATTGGTATCAAAAAATACTATCAGAACGATTAGGCAGAGATTATTCTCCAATCAAGACAAGTAATTTTGGTGAGTACACAATGGCTGTAAATTATCTTACATCTGTATTAGAAGAAGCTAAAGCTATAGAGAAGGTTGCGATATTTAATATTGATCATATGGCTCAAATACAATTTACAGGCTCAAATGCTGTGAATCTTCTTGATCGTGTACTTCCGGCTGACGTTAGAAGTATGAAAATAGGGCAGTGTAAATATACACTTTTGCTTACTGAGAAAGGTACTGTTCTTGATGATCTGATCATTATGCGAATCGAAGAAAACAATTTCATTCTTGTTATCAATGCAGGTCACGATATTACTGATGAAGAAAAAAACGTGATCTCTGATGCAGATTTTATCTGTAAATATATGTACGAAAATGAAGATGTAAATATTCAAGATATTTCTGATGAGCTTGTTAAGATCGATATCCAAGGACCATTATCATATAAATTGATTACCAAGCTCTATGGTGATTCTGTTGTGAAGAATAGAAATAAACCTGAAAAAAATATGAAGTTCTTCAATTTTAATGAATTTGATTATGAGGGATCTCAATATTATATCAGCAGAACCGGTTATACAAACCGTTGGGGCTGGGAATTATATGTTCCTGTAGAAGTAGCTGAAGATCAATTCAAACGTATTGCATTGGAAGCTCTTGAACTGGGTGGGCTTGTTGTTGGTCTGGGCGGCAGAGATGAGAATAGAATATCTGCCGGAAATTTTGGGTTACCGCTTAATGGCAGCGAATACGATAAAGAACATACTCCCGTAAATTCACCTCTCTTCAATGCTGCTATTGATATGAGCAAAGATGATTTTGTGGGTAAAGCCGCTTTACAAAAAGATATTGATTCCGGAACTGATAAAAGAATGGTTCTTTTCATTTCAGAGGGAATTGTAACCGGAAGAGTGATCTATAAAGATGGAGAGAAAATCGGAACTGCAACATCAAGTATAAATTCACCGAATGTATCTCAAGAAAAGCGTGAATTTATAGATTCACAGCGAAAAAATGTAAATGGGGAAGATGGAACTGCAGCGATCGGACTTGGCTGGCTTAAACATAATCCATTTAAAACTGATGAAGAAGGGAAAGATATTTTAATTAAAAACGATGAAGCTGTTCGGATTCGGGTTGAATTCTACCGGGTTGATAATGAAGGCACACCAAAAGGGAAACCGGTTAAGGGCTATATTTCCGGAGATGGAGTAACACCAGCAACAGCTCCAAGAGCTTTGAAAAATATTCAAAATCTGTAATTATTTGTAAAATATAAAGATAAGATATAGCTAAATAGTCTGTTTAAAAAATTTTGCGAAAATAATAAAAAATC
>DAOUTP010000032.1 GCA_030626645.1 Candidatus Cloacimonadota bacterium | reverse complement strand
TTTATATCTGCAAAAACTGCAATATCTTCAGCTCCGATCATTTTTCTATATCGCATAAGCTCTCCTGCACAAGCGTTCATCAATCCTTCATCTGCAATGTGAGAATAGACAAAACCTTCTACACGAATAAATTCGCATTTGGTAGCATGAGCAACTGCTAGCGCTTCCAAATTGGCTCCAGCCAAAATCTGAACACCACATGGAATAGAAATATTCTTTTTAACTTCAGAAGCAATAGCTGTCATCGAGGCAGTTATTTCGGGTCCGACATTTCTGTTCAGATACGGCACATCATGCATGTTTTCTAGGATTATTGCATCCAATCCATTTTGCTCATACAATATTGCTTCCTGAACTGCTTTAGAGATAATTTGTGAGATGGAGTGTTTATTCTTCGGTGTGCCGGGAAGTGCATCAACATGGATCATTCCGATTATTATTTTTCTCTTTTTTATTTCATTTATGATCTTCATAATTTATCCTCGCTTATTACTGATTAATTTACTCTTTTTAAAATACTTATAAACAAGACCATAACTTACCAATCCCAACGAAGTTGCAATTATTCCCATATACAGTTCATCCACATTTTGCCAGAATCCAGGTAGATTAATATTTCTCCAGACACTTACAGTGATAACACCTAAAACACTGGCAAAAACAAATTGATGATCTTTTATCTTTCCAGGGAAGATGTATCCAAAAAGAACCGGAAGTAACAAACAACTGGCAGAATAACTTCCCAATGTTTTCCAAACTGCCTTAATATTCCCTTCAAATACAATTCCCATAAGAACTGCCAGTATTCCCACGAGGATTATTCCCAAATGATAGAGTGATACTTTCCCCCTCCATTTTTTAGGCATCATATCGTATGACACGGTTGTTCCTGCTATAAATAGATAGGAATCTAAAGTTGAAAGAATTGTTGCCAGAATTCCTGCCAGAACCAAGCCTCTGATGCCATCTGGTAATATTTGAAGAGCATAGATCAAATAGGCTTTATCGGAAGCTGCTTCGGGAATTACTGCTCTTGCATACATCGCTCCAGCCGTTGTGCAGATATCAAAAAGTATCCAGATAACTGTGGAGATAAGGATTCCTCTTTTGGCTACTTTTATATTTTTTGCTGCAAAAACTCTTTGATAAAAATTAGGATCGACCAAAGTGGATAAGGCAATAAATCCCCAAACCAGTGTAGTTGCAATTCCCTCACCACCAGTAAGAGTGAAATGAGCGGCAGGAAGATTTGCTTTTAAAAAGCTAATCCCTCCAAATAATTTATAGGAAAATACAAGAATTAAAAATACTCCTAAACACATCACAAAAAATTGGATTATATCAGAAAAAACAATAGCTCTGAAACCACCATAAAGTGTGTAAAGAATTACAACAGTGACACCAATGATCATACTTTGAAGAAATGAAATTCCAAATAATGCCTGGATGAGAATTCCCAAACTAATAACATAAGCAATTGGTAACACGTTGAAAAAATTAAAAACGGCACTCAGTTTTCCTGCTCTCGGTCCGAACATTTTTTCTACCAGATCCGGAAGTGTAACCGCATTATATTTTGCAACTTTATGTACAATGAAGAAAGCAAATAAAATATAGGAAATGTACCAAAATACTCCCTGAGTTATGAAATTGAATATCCCTTGCTCGAAGGCAATTTTTGTTACACCAAAAATTCCACCATACCAGGTGGCAACCAGAGTTGCCACGAACATTGGAAGGGTGAGTTGTCTTCCCATTAAGAATAGATCTAAAAAACGAATTTCATTATTATCAGAAATGTTTGCCTTTTTCTTCTTTAAATATTGTCCGTAAATTACAGATAAAAAAGTTAAAAGCAAAACTCCAAAGAATACAAACCAATCTAATTTACTCAAGATTGTTTTGTAATCTATAGTTAATTCAAATTCCAAGTGCAACTCCTTTATCGGCATTACCCGATAAGTTATAAGGGTTAAGTGATATTCACTTCTCAGCCTTTTTTTTCAGCTCCCCTGTCATTAGTTTGTGAGATTCTATTTGGTTGTGTTAAAGTCAAATAAATTTTAATAAAGAGAAATTCTTTGACACTTAAAACATGAATTTTTATTTAAAACAAGAATTTGTTCTTTATAGAATTGCTGTCAACGGGGTGCTGTTTGGAATTAGCCAAACGGTTGAGAACATACCCTTGAACCTGATCCGGATAATGCCGGCGTAGGAAACTGATAAAAATAGATTGTAACCACAATTCGGTTTTCTTCCGGATTGTGGTTTTTTGTTTTTAAACAATACAAAATAATAAATGGGGTTGAAATGAAAAAAATTATAAGCATTATTATTGGATTAATTGTTATCAGCAGTCTGGCTTTTGCTGAACAATTAACTGGAAAAATCACAGATTCACAAACAGGAGAACCAATAGCTCAAGTAAGTGTGTATGTGAAAAGTATAAACTTGTCTGCAACTTCGGATGCGGATGGACAATATAAGATGAACTTCATTAAGCCAGCACTTTTCACGATTGTCTTTGAACGTATTGGCTATGAAAAAAAGGTTGTAGAACACAATCCATTTGATACATCTGTTCTGAATATGCAGCTTACAAAAAAACCGCAGACTATAACTGGAATGAAAGTATCATCCACAAGAGCAAAAGATCGTGAAACACCGATTACATTTACCAATGTGACTCAGGAACAAGTTCTGCAAAATAATTTTGGACAGGAAATTCCAATGTTGCTGGAAGATGTACCGGGTGTATTTGCCTATTCTGATGCAGGTGGTCTGGTTGGGAACGCACATCTCACAATTCGTGGTTTCGATCAGAAACGAATTGGTGTGATGATAAATGGGATCCCGCTTAACGACCCCGAAGATCATAATGTTTACTGGGTTAATATGCCGGATTTTGCTGAGAGTACTTCCGATATACAATTCCAACGTGGTGTAGGAAGTTCACTTTACGGAATCTCAACTTTTGGCGGTTCGCTGAACATGCAGACAAATTCTTATGTAAAAGAAAATAGAACAGAATTTTTCTCTACTTTTGGAAGTTATAACACTTATAAAGTTGGACTAAAAACAGCTCAAAAGTTTGGTGACTACAGCACTAATATCCGTTTTTCTAAAATTGCTTCCGATGGTTACCGCGATAATTCTGCTTCCGATCTTTGGTCTGTTTTTACAAATCTATCCAAAGTAGGTGAGAGGTCGATCACAGAAGTTAATTTTTATACCGGACATGAAATCACACATGCTGCCTGGGAAGCTTCATGGGAAGGTTATCTGGAGGAAAACCATCAGCATAATCCTTACACATACGAGAATTATGTAGATGATTTTTCCCAACCACATTTTGAGCTGCATCACAGTTATTATTTGAATGAGAAAATGGATATCAAAAACTCTCTTTTCTATATTCGCGGGAATGGTTTTTATGAACAATATAAAGAAGATCGCAATCTTTGGGAACACGGTTTGGTAGCAGAAGATAATGGTGATGAAGCGGATATAATCCGTCAGAAATGGGTAACTAAAAACCATTATGGCTGGGTTTCTCAATACAATCTACGTCACAATAAAGGAACCTTTACTGCAGGAACTTATCTCAGTGGTTTTAATAGTGATCATTGGGGTGAGATCAAAGAAGTGATTGGTGCAGATACAATCGATTATAATAGTGGTCAGGATTATTACAATTATATCGGAGAAAAACAATATCTTACTGCTTATGTGAATGAAATATTTAAGCCTATCGACAACTTGTCATTCATGGCAAATCTCTATTTTCAACATATAAATTACCGTTTTGAACAATTGGAATCAGGTAATTTCAGCGGAGAATATCTGAATGCTTATGAGGTAGATTACAATTTTTTCAATCCCAGATTTGGAGCTAATTATAATGTGAATGATAATTTCAATATTTATGGGAACATCTCGGTGTCTCAAAGAGAACCTACAGATAATGAACTTTATGATACATGGGATGGACCGGATGATCTGGATGTGGCTCCACTTTTTGCTGTGGCAGATACAGTGTTTGCCGATGATGGAGTTGTTGAAAAGGTCAACTGGAGCGATCCTTACGTGAAAGAAGAGAAGTTACTGGATTATGAATTAGGGATTGGTTATGCAGGCGGAATTTGGGATTTGAAAGCAAATCTATATTGGATGAATTTTACTGATGAGATCGTGGCTTATGGTGGGGCAAACGACGATGGAGATCCAATCCGTGGTAATGCTGATAAAACTGTACACCGAGGTATAGAACTCTCTGCAAAAGTGCAGTTACCTGCATATCTGGAATTGTCTGGGAATTTTAGCTATAGTGATAACTATTTTGAAGAATTTATTATGTATGATTGGGGAGAAGAAAGTGATCTTTCCGGAAATACAATTTCAGGATTTCCAAGTATAATTAGTAATGGAAAACTTGCTTATAATATTAATAATCTTAACCTTTTTGCTCAAATACAATATGTGGGAAAACAATATTTGGATAATACCGAAAATGAAGATCGGACCATCGATCCATTCAAAGTGCTTAATATAGGTGCAGTTATTAACATTGCAAAATTATTCGGTAAAACCAATCTGCATTTAAATCTAAAAGCTAATAACATTCTGGATGAAGAATATGAAACCGCAGGTTATTACGATCCATGGGGCGGACCCGACTGGAGTGGAGCAAATTATTACTGGCCAGCAGCCGGACGTAATTTTGTGGCTGGATTGAGATTGGGATTTTAGTGTGTGTAAGCGGATAAGGGTATAAGCAAAAAAGCGTAGGGGCAGATCAATGATCTGCCCTTTTTAGTATTTATTTCAATTCTTTCTTCAAAATATTTCTAAAACGTGTTGCGCTGAGGTAATGATCTTCCAGAAGTTTTCCATCGTGCAGAAGACTGAAAACTGCCCTATTGATCCAGCTAACAATTACTTTATCCAATCAATAGCACTTCCAGCATAGAACGGTTGGATCATTCCGGGTTTGAGTTCAATGAGTAAAGCACCATTCTTATCAATTCCTATTGCTTTACCTTTAAAAATATCATAATCTGTATCTAATTCAATTTGAAGTCCTTTCAATAATGAGTGTTGATTGAAATATTTTACATCCAGTTCTCCTTCTACAAAATTTGGAAGAGCGGATGCAAAATTATCAAAAACCCGAGTTAATATTTCTTTATTATCCACAGATCTAGTTAATTCAATTTGCAGCGAAGTTGCACTTGGAGCAAGAGTTTCATCAAGCTCTGTCACATTGGTATTCAAACCGATTCCTATGAGATGATATTTTCTGTTGCTGAGATTGCTGGAAAGAATGCCGCATAATTTTTTACCGTTCAAATAAATATCGTTTGGCCATTTGATTTTCAGATTATCAGAGATTGAAGGGAATAACTCAGTTAGGGTTTTGTGAATGCATATCCCGGTAAAAATTGTTATGTTAGATTGGAAGTTGAATCCGTAAAGAGCAGCGGTCAACCATAAACCACCTACAGGTGAGATCCATGAATTTTTTCCTCGTCCCTTTCCGGAAGATTGCTCCCCTGCCAGGCATAAAAAATTTCCTTGAGCTGTATTGGAATTGATCAATCTTTCTGCTTTAGAGGAGGTACTGCCTAGTTTATTAAAGTATAAAACTTCATCAAATAATGGATGTTTGAAATCTTTCATATTACCTCATTTTATTTCTACCCGAGATTCTTCGTGAGCATCAGCAAGAAGATTGTCTCAGAAAGACGGGTAAAGAATTTATTCTCCAACAGACTAACAACTGGGAATGTAATTAAGCAGATCAATTACTAATTCCTTCTCTTTGTGCCTTAGTGTCTTTGTGGCAAATCATAATATCAACATCGAATCACCATAACTGAAAAATCTGTATTTTTCTTCTACAGCTATTTTGTATGCATTCATTATGTTCTCATAACCTGCAAAAGCAGAAACCAACATCATTAACGTGGATTCCGGCATATGAAAATTTGTGATCAAGCCATCAATAATTTGTATTTCTTTACCTGGATACAGGAAAATATTTGTCCAATGTGAACCACTTTGAAGATGACTGTTATGAGCAAAACTTTCCAGTGTTCGTATTGTAGTTGTTCCCACAGCGATAATGTGTCTACCATCTTTCTTTGCCTGATTGATCTTTGCAGCAACATCGTCTGTTATCCGGCAGTGCTCACTATGCATCGTATGATCTTTAATATCATCAGTTTTTACCGGACGGAAAGTTCCCAAACCAACGTGCAGGACAACTTCTAGAATTTCAATACCTTTTTCTCTGATCTGATGCATGAGAGGTTTTGTGAAATGTAATCCTGCCGTTGGAGCTGCAACTGATCCCCGTTCTTGCGCATAAACAGTCTGATAGGTTTCCTTATCTTTGTTGGTTGCTTCTCTTTTAATATAAGGTGGAAGCGGTACATTTCCAATTTTTTCTAAAATATCCCAGAAATTTCCTTTCCAATAGAATTCAATAATTCTACCACCCTCTTCAGCATAGTTAATTATCTTTGCTTTAAGCTCTTCATTGAAAATAATTTCAGCACCGATCTGCAATTTACGCCCCGGTTTCACCAAACATTCCCAGCGATTTTCAGTTTTTTGTTCCAACAGAAATACTTCAACTTTTGCACCAGTACTTTTAGTTCCAAATAAGCGTGCTGGAATAACTTTTGTGTTATTTACAACGAGAATGTCAGAAGGTTTTAGATGTTCGATGATATCACTGAACTTTTCATGCTGAATCTTTCCTGATTCTTTATCTAATACAAGCATTTTGCTTTCAGAACGTTTATCTTTTGGGTGCTGAGCAATGAGTTCAACAGGCAGATCGTACCAGTAACTACTTTTTTTTGTAAGGGACATTTTCTGCATCTTTTAATATTGCTTTAAAACTTCCGAAAACTATTTTACTACTCATCTTCACGGGGATCTTGTATTCATCGGCTGTTAGCCAGACAAGGATTTTCCCGGTCTGTTTAAATATTGCATCACCTTTTAAAATTGGCTCAACTACAAAGCATTTTTTATCTCCAAAGATAGTTTCCATTTCTTCAATTCTATGAACGATCACATCAGCAGGATAATTCCTGCCGTCGGCAGTCACGTTTATCGTTAATGTGTCACCAACTGCAAATTCCTGCAATCTCAAATAATATAATGCACTCAGAATATCCTGTGTATTGGCTGGAATATCCATTCTCTTTTCTTTGAATTTTTTGGTTTTACGTCCGAATTTTGTATAGATCGTGAAGTTCTGATCAGGATAATAAAAATGAATTCTATACTGACGGTAAGAACCTTCTTGTAATTTTTTTGTAAATCTGAGGGTAACAAGATTATTCTTATCCCAGATCGATTCAATTCGATCACGAACTTTATACACATTATCAAAGAAGGAGTTCGTTTTTGCAAGTGATTCGATTTTGTAGCATTCAGTTGAATCTTTATAAATGTGGGAATTTATCTGTAATGTTGCTTCTCCGGCTTTAATAATTCCATATTTGATATCGAAGGTTAATTGCTCTCCCATCTCGAATGCAGATAGTTGAAGGCTGAAAATAATAATGAGTGAAATTATTAATTTCTTAAGCATTAGAATTCCTCGCGACTTCCCATACTCAAGCTATTATTTTGTTCACCAAAACCAATATCAAGCCGTACATTCAATCTGTCATTCATCAGGAAGGATATTCTTAATCCCGCACCATAAGAGAGTTTTAGTCCATTCAAAGAAAACTCTTCCATACTTCCGGCAACTTCACCGGTTTCTAAAAATGTAACAAATCCAAATCTTTCCAGAAGAGAATGTGACCATGGAAATATTCTATTTTCAATTCGGAAGACAATTGAATGCCGATCGATAAATTTGTTAGCAGTAATAGCACGCATATTATCATTTAGATATGACATCTTACTGAATGGAACTTCATCTGAGGTCGTTGAAAAATAACCCTGAAGGGCTAATGTCTGTTTAGGGAAAATTGATAAATATTGTCGAAGATCTATCTCGTTTCGAATGAAATTATAATCACTTGCAAAAATATCTGAGTATAAAACCGATTTAAGATTATATAAGCATCCATTTTGCGGATATGTATCCGAATCACGTTTATCGTAACTTACACTAAATCCTACTCCTGAAGTTATATTATCTTCACTGCCTGGTATATCTTCAATGGCAAGAGATCCGCTTTCTTCCAACTCTATTATTTGAAAATGTGATAATTCATAAATCAAAGCAGCCTGCCAAGTATGCGTAACTTTCCTTACAACTTCAAGATCAATATCAAATTCTTGCTTTGTATATTTCTCTCCTACATCAAGAATATGTTCATTCCCAATGCCATAAAATTTGCTGGGCCAATGTTTGAATTTTAAGTTAACCAAAATTGTATATTTACCATTTTCAAGATGGATTTTTGGCATTAAATGAATTGAGTATTGCTTCTTTTCGCTAATTTCGGTTGAAAAATAAATTAGGTTTTTCTGGGAAGTTGAATCGTTCTTGATACTGTAATAACGCAGGTATGCAAGTCCTCCTGCATATACTCCTGTTTCATCAGAATAACCCAATGAAGGATAAATAACATACTCCGTTTTTGCAAATATAAATTGACTGATCATAAGGAATAATATAATTGATGTAAATAATTTGTTCATTAATTAGATCTTTCCACCGGTTATAAAGAATTCCTCACCGGTAATATAAGAATTATCTTTGGAAAGAAGGAATTCACAAAGTCCGAAAATATCCTGAAAAGAAGCACAGCGTTTTAAAGGTGTTTCTCTTAATTTTTCTTCATAATATTCCTGACGAAATTTACGATAACTTTCTGAGAATTGGCTGTCATCTATCTTGATAGGTCCCGGAGAAACAGTATTTACAATTATGTTACTGGCAGCTTCCTCAGCAGCAAGAGTTCTTCCAATATTAGCAATACCTGCTTTTGAAGCTGCATAAGCAGTACCTTTAGGAAGACCAATACGTGAAACGTTGGAGCCAAAAAGTACAATTTTGCCATTACTATTCTCTTTGAAATATTTGAGTGTTGTTTTTAAAATATTGAATGTCCCAACAAGGTTTGCATTAATAATATTCTTCCACATTTCAGGATCGGAATCAGCTAATGATTTGATTGTACTGCTTCTGGCTGTAGCTGTATGGATCAGTCGATCCGGTTCCCAATCTGTCTCGGTTATAATTTCTGCTAGTTTAATTTTGAGCATGGAATAATCAGATAGATCAACTTTTAATACTCTTATTCTATCAGAATGATCATTGACTAATTCTTTAATTCGATGATCGCTCTTGTGAATTATCAGGATCAAGTTTTCACCCAGATCGCAATATTTCTTTGCAAAATATGAACCGACATTTCCATTTGCGCCAGTAATGATAATTGCGTTATTTTTCATATATTTTACTTTTTAGTGGAATTCAAAATAGTATCAATAATTTGATGAGCTACAGAAAATTTATTCCCATTAAGTTTGATTTCTTTTCCTTTATCCAAAACAAGAATTTCAGTATCATCTTTGCCTGAAACATTCAGGTTATTAGCACAAATGAAATCCAGATTTTTCTTTTTGATCTTATTTAGTGCATTTTCTTTTATATTTTCTGATTCAGCGGCAAATCCAACCAAAATTTGATCTTTGGTTTTCTTCCCACCAAGTTCTGCCAGAATATCTTTTGTTCTCTTTAGTTCAAGATTTAGATCATCTGATTTCTTGATTTTCTGTTTTGAGGGTTTGGCAGGTGTGTAATCAGCTACGGCAGCTGTCATGAATGTGATATCAGAGTTCGGGTACTCTTTAAGTACAGCACGATGCATCTCTTCTGCCGATACTGCTTTAATAGAATCAAGATATTTCGGAATATTTACCCTAATTGATGAATGGATGAATTTAACCTTAGCTCCCCTAATATGAGCAGCTCGAGCGAGTGCTAATCCCATCTTTCCGGAAGAATAATTTGAAATAAAACGCATTGGATCAATTCCCTCACGACTTGCACCAGCGGTAACCAGAACGTTCTTACCTGCTAACTCTTTCTTATAATTGAGATACGTTTCGATATGGAAAATAATCTCTTCATTCTCAGGATACCGTCCTTTTCCTTCGTAACCGCAGGCAAGGTTACCAAATTGAGGTTCCATAAAGAAATAACCAAAATTGGAAAGCTTTGTGATATTTTCCTGTACTATTGGATTTTCATACATGTGTATGTTCATGGCTGGAACAAATAACACAGGTGCCGTTGTAGCCATTATTGTTGAGGAGAGAAGATCATCTGCAATACCGGATGCAGTTTTTCCAATTATGTTTGCAGTTGCAGGAGCAATGACGACTATGTCAGCCCAATCTGCCAGTGAAATATGTTCTATATCTGCATTAGTATTGAACATTTTAGTAATAACCGGCTGATGTGTGATCGATTTGAACGTAATAGGACCGACAAATTCACAAGCATGGGCAGTCATTATTGTTTTAACTTCAGCACCCATTTTTGTGAGTTTGCTGGCAAGATCAACAGCTTTGTAAGCTGCGATCCCACCTGTGATTCCCAATAATATCTTTTTATTTTTCAGCATCTTTAATCTCCGTAATTCTAACTTAGCAAAGAATTTGCCATTAGCTTTTTTGTAAAGTTATTTGTTGATTACAATTATGTGATATCAATAACTTTAGCATCATAAACATATCTGATAATTATCGTCATGATATTTCGAATCGTATCTATAATATTAAGTATAAATTTGGAGTATTGAATATAATATGGAAAATTATAGGTTCTTCTGTAGCGGTTTGTATTTTACATTGACTTTTTAGTGTATATTTCAAAAAGTTTGACAAGAATAAATAAGAATTAAAAAAAACGTAATTAATTTCAATAAAAAAAGGAGGAAAAATGAAAAAAGTGTTTTTTAGTTTATTATTGATAATCATGGTTACTTCTCTGTTCGCTGGAGTTCAGGAGAAGCTGGAGCAGTTTGGGAAAGATAATGGGATGGTTTATGTCAAGCCATTAGTCACTGCATTTGGAACTACTATGAATACGGGTCTCTTCAATACAGCAAAGGTGCTCAAGCCTTTTGCTTTCGGTTTGAATGTGAATACAATGCTGGCTTTCGTACCTGATGAAGATAAAATATTCACAGCGATAAGACCGGATCTTTATATTGTGCATCCAACTACTAGTGACACAATTTTTGTTTATAATGATCCAGAGTTGGAATCTGCAACTGTATTTGGAGAGGACGGTGCTACTTTTGTACATAATACAGATCTTGATGATCCAATTTTGTTAGCATTATTAGGCTTAAGCCAAGAAGATGTAAACTCTCTTGATATATCTCTACCAAATGGAGCAAACTTACCGGTAGTTCCTTTCTTAATGCCACAATTTAATCTTGGTTTACCTTTTGGAAACGAGATTATGATCCGTGGTTTCCCGAAAGTCGAGATAAATAAAGATATTGGTGATCTTGGATTCTGGGGTGTTGGTTTAAAGCACAGTGTAAGCCAATACATTCCACTTATTCCAATTGATATAGCAGCTCAGGTTGCTTTCCAAAATCTTTATGTTGGTGACATTTTAACATTCTCAAATTTCAATGCTAATCTTGAAGTTAGTAAAAAACTTCTTATGTGGACTCTTTATACAGGTGTAGGATATGATAAAACGAATGTTACTGCCGAATATGATTATACATATCAGACACTTAACCAAGATAATGAAATTGTGTCTTTAGAGCAAGAGATCAAATTTGATGTTGACGGTGAGAATGAAATCAGGGCAACCGCAGGTATAAGATACAGTCTATTACTATTGAAACTTTATGCAGATTATACAATTAGTAAATACTCTGTATTTAATGCTGGAATTGGAGTTTCATTTTAGTGGAATTTGATGAAGTATTAATTTCACGTAAAAGTGTAAGAAGTTTTCGGGATAAAGAAATTCCGGAAGATATTTTGAACAATATGATGGAGGCAGCTCGGCTGTCTCCATCTTTTCAAAACAGACAGTGCTGGCGGTTTGTAGTTGTAAGAGATAAAAACATCATTAAAGATCTGGCACTTAGAAGTGGGATGATCAGCAAAGTTAATTTCTTTATCAAAGCTGCGCCGATAGTTATTGTGGCTTGTGCTGATCCTGCAAAGAGCGGAGCTTTGAAT
>DAOUTP010000390.1 GCA_030626645.1 Candidatus Cloacimonadota bacterium | reverse complement strand
TATCAATGATCAGGTTTGCATTTGGTACATTTGAAAGCGGTGAAACATTATCACTTTCATCAAATGCTTTAATTGCAAAATAATAGGTTATCTCATGTTGTAGATCTTCAACAATATAATTTTGAGTTGAACCGGCTTCCAGAGGCCAGGGAGGATCTTCTAAAAGTTCAACATCTTCCCAATTAGCTTCTGTAATCTCCTCCTGAGAAATTCTGATCTCATAATTATAAGCAGTTCCCTGCATACCATCATCACCGGGTGACGTCCAGGTCAGTTCAATTATTTCATCGGTTGGTTCTGCTTGCAGATCATTTATAGCAGAAGGTGGAATTTCATCTGGAATATCTGTAGTTGTTACCTGAGCAATATTAGATAGTAACGAAATATTCTCAGCTTCATCAATCGCTTTGATGCCAACATAATAATCTGTAATCGGTTCAAGATCTACGATGATAAGAAATTCTTCATTTCCAGATTCCCGAGGAATAATATTTTGTTCATATTCTTCTATCATTTCCCAATTTGATTCTGTAATATTTTCTGTATGAACTTTAATAATATAATAATTTGATGCTCCAATATTTCCGTCATCTCCAGGTGCCGTCCAATTTATTTGAAACGAATTCATTGAGATAGAGCAAATCGTTATGTCATCAATCGGAGATGGGGGTTCATTATCAATGATCTCACCCATAATATACACTTCTTCCAAGGCAGGAATGGAAGCTTGATCAAGTTCGTCGAATGCTTTAATTTCTAATTTAACCAGTTCATTTGCTGGTAAATTTTCTAAATTCCAGTTTTCTATAACTCCGGCATTTTGAGGTAGAGTAGGAATAAAATCATTTTCTATTATTTGATCATTAGAATCGGTAAGAGTCAGTTCATACTGAAAGGCTCTACCGGAAGTAGAATCATCTCCGGTAGCTGTGAATTGAATATTCATTATTCCAATTGAATCGGAAGCTGCAATAATACCATGGATCTGAGCAGGCTTAATATTGTCTACGTTCAAAGTGAAAGCATCATCCGGGCAAGTAAACAGGTTCATACAATCCATACATCCTGAGCACAGATCTGCATCAATATAAGCAGCATGCGTACGCTGATCCAACTTAATCGCATCCTCAGGACAGTTAAACAAATTTATACATTCAAGACAGCTTGAGCAATCAGAATATTCTATCCGGGGTTTATCATTAAAACCGGTTGTTTTATCCAAAGTATCAGTACAGCTGATAACAAATATTCCGACGAATACTAATAAAATAAATAACTTATTCATTTTATATTCTATGTAAAATCCTATTCAACTTGCTTGATAGCATCTACCGGACAGCCTTTATACTTTTTCCCATCTCCATTAACACATATAGCATCACCATCGCATTTATCAGCATCAATAATTGCAACACCTTTCACCATAGTAATTGCACCTTTTGGGCAGGGGGATACACATAATCTGCAACCAATACATTTTTTTGGCATAACATAATAAGGTTTGATTTCCCATAGAGGTTCACCTAATTCATCTCTGATCTTAAACTCGGCTTCTTCAATAATAAATGAATGAACAACAAGTTCAT
>DAOUTP010000370.1 GCA_030626645.1 Candidatus Cloacimonadota bacterium | reverse complement strand
TTTTACTGGAAATAATTTAGGCACAGACATTTCACTTTCGATTCCAATTTTCTTTAATGCAGTGAAATACAATCCAACCGTTGATGAAATGACTTTATTTGTTTTGCCCTTTACAATTTGCCTGCGTAAAAAATGTTTTTTATTATATGTAACAGTTTGTTTTGCATTAATTGTACTTTTTATTATGAACGTATTGAGTTTGGAATGAAGGTCTATTGCCATATCGAACTTGATCTTCCTGAGATTTTTCAGAAGTGTATATTTATTTTCCCAATAATGGATCTCATCCACACAATTGAACATCTCTACGATTG
This sequence comes from Candidatus Cloacimonadota bacterium, assembly GCA_030626645.1. Lineage (GTDB taxonomy): Bacteria > Cloacimonadota > Cloacimonadia > Cloacimonadales > TCS61 > Tenebribacter. The sequence continues at coordinate 1,509 of DAOUTP010000370.1, read as the reverse complement.
GTACAAATACTTTTTTTGTGAGATAATGGATCTGCGCATCTGGAAATTCATTTTGTACAGCCTGCACAGCAGATTGTGTGAGAACAATATCTCCCAAAGAACTAAGACGAATAACTAATATTTTTTTCATTTGTTGGAAGCAGGATCTTCAGGATATATGAAAATATAATTTATCATTTTTTTTACTCTCTTCTTCGTCCGGATCTTCCGGTTTGGACGAAAATATTTAAGGAAGCTCCAGCTTCCAAACATTATATCTTTACGAAGCAGAAGCTTCGTAAAGAGCCAATAGGTTTTATCTTTTTCTCTTCAAAATCTTGCTAATCTTGCTTCATACTTTTTATTATTTCTGGTACTTTCTTTATCGCTTCTAATATTTTATTGGAATTTTTCCCGCCTGCCATAGCCATATCTGGTCGTCCACCACCTTTCCCGCCTACAAGTTCAGCAACTTTTTCGATGATCTTCCCTGCATGATATTTATTTGTAAGATCTTTTGTAACAACTGTAAGAATGGAAACCTTTCCTCCCGAATCGGCAAAAAGAACACCAATTCCAGATTTCATTTTGTCTCTTAACTGATCACCAATCTGTCGCAACATACCTGGGTTTTGTATATTGATCTTGGCAATAACAACTTTAGTTCCATCAATATCTATTGCATTTTGAATAAGCTGATCCAAAGTGCTTCCGGCAGATTTTACACGGAATGTTTTCAGTTGAACATGTAATTTTTTATTCTCGATGATCATTTTATTTATCTTTTCAAGAACTGATGCTGAAGGTGCATTCAACTGACGTCCGATCTCATCAATTTCATCTTCCAGGATCTTAACATATTTCTCAGCCTGCACACCGGTAATTGCTTCAATTCTGCGAATACCGGCTGCAATAGATGATTCTGAAGTGATCTTAAATAACCCGATCTCTCCCGTATACTTCAAATGAGTTCCGCCACAAAGTTCTTTGGAATAATCTCCGATGCTAATAACTCTTACCGTTTCGCCATACTTCTCACCGAATAGAGCAACAGCTCCTTCCTTTTTTGCATCTTCAATACTTTTTACTTCTGTTTTCACGGGCAAACATTCACGAATTTTCTCATTCACAGCTCTTTCTATAATATCAAGTTCATGCTTATCTACTTGTTTGAAATTAGTAAAATCAAACCGTAGATGATCAGGATGTAAATAGGAACCCTTCTGCTGGATGTGATCTCCCAATACACTTTTTAAAGCTTTGTGCAAAATGTGTGTAACTGTGTGATTTCTAGCAATATCTATTCGTCTTTCAACATCAATTTCTGCAGTAAATTCTTTCTTGTTTATTTCACCTTTTTGCAATTTACCAAAATGAATAAATTGATCTGCATCTTTCTGAACATCAGTAATTATTATTTCGCAATCTTTGTTAAATATCTTTCCTGTATCTGAAATCTGTCCGCCGGATTCAGCATAGAATGGAGTTTTATCCATTACAATTTTCACTTGATTATCTTCTAAATTGTAT